>JAIRUT010000054.1 GCA_031254255.1 Coriobacteriales bacterium | reverse complement strand
GTCTACTTCACACCCGATAGCCAACTACGCAAGGATCGCAAGCCCGAACTTTATCACCTGCTTTTGCTGGCTAAGGATCGCGAGGGTTACGGCAATCTCGTGAAGTTGGTCTCAAGGGCTGCTGTCGAGGGGTTTTACTACAAGCCCAGGGTTACCTTGGAGCTCCTGCAGGAGTATTCCAAGGGTTTGATCGGTACTTCAGCCTGTATGGCTGGAATAGTGCCGCGCAAATTGATGGTTAACCAGCGTGATGAGGCTCTGCTTTGGGCTGAGCGTTTGGCTGGCGTCTTTGCTGACGGCGACTTTTACATCGAGCTGCAAAATCAAGGTATTGTTCTCTCAGCTGCAGAGCTGAATCATTCCGTGGACTTTAAGGATTCCGATGCTCAGATCCTCTCCAGCCTATCCCAGCAGGAGCTGAATGTCCAGTTGGTCAATCTGGCAAACCAAATGGGGCTGAAGACAGTCGCCACCAATGACTTCCATTATCTAACCAAGCCAGATTCTGTGGCTCAAGATATTATGCTTTGCATTGGCACTGCCAGTCGCTTCGAGGACACCAATCGAATGCGCTTTTCCAACGATGAGTTCTACATGAAGACGGAAGAGGAGATGCGCGAGGCCTTGGCCGAGCATCAGCAGGCCTGCGATACGACGGTGGAGATCGCCGAAAAGTGTGCTGACAGCATTTTAGAGAGCAGGTACATATTTCCATTGGTGCCGTTACCGGAAGGCGAGGACAACGAGAGCATGCTGCGCAAAGAGTCTCTAGAGGGACTTAAGAAGCGCTATGGGGACTCTTTACCTCAAGCTGTCCTTGATCAGTTTGAGCATGAATATGATGTTATCTCCTCGATGGGCTTTTCGGCCTACTTCCTTGTGGTCCAAGAGTTCACACGCTGGGCCAGAGAGCACGGTGTGGGCGTGGGGCCTGGACGCGGATCTGCTGCGGGATCGATAATTGCCTATGCTTTAGGTATTACCGATCTTGATCCTATAGCCAATGGCCTGATCTTTGAACGCTTCCTTTCCAAGGAACGCCCGGAAATGCCGGACATTGACATAGACTTTGACGAAGAGGGGCGGGCACTTGTTATCGAGCACCTCCGTGACCTCTACGGACAAGATTCGGTGGCCCAGGTCATCACCTTCTCTTCGATGAAGGCCAAACAGGCCATTGTGGACACCACAAGGGTATTTGACTATCCGATTGCCACTGGGGCGCGGATTTCCAAGATGATTCCGCAAGCGCCAGGGACAAAACTCCAAGCTTGTCTTGGTAGGCTGGTAGATAAGGATGAGGAGCGCAAGCAAAAGAATGCCGATCTGATCAAAGCCTATGATGAGGAAGTCGATGCGCATAGGATCATTGATGCGGCCATAACCCTTGAGGGTGCAGTTCGTGGGGAGGGTGTTCATGCTTCAGCGGTGGTTATCTGCCCCGATCCAGTGACCAATCATGTGCCGGTGAAATACGACACTAAAGGCAGCATGCTGATCACGCAATATGATGGCAACAACAATGCTGAGCTGGGCTTGGTGAAGATGGACTTCCTGGGTCTGCGTACGCTGAATGTGCTGATGCGGGCTCGGGATTACGTGCGTCAAAACCACGGTTTAGATATTGATCCGGACGCCCTGCCACTGGATGACCCCAAAGTCTACGCGATGTTGGCTAGAGGCGAGACCGACGGGGTGTTCCAAGTGGAAAGTCCGGGAATGACAACATTGTTGCGACGCATGAACGTCAGCTGTTATGAGGATGTGGTTGCGGTTATCGCCCTTTTTCGGCCTGGTCCCATCCAATCCGGGATGATTGACGACTTCGTTCAGCGCAAGCAGGGCAGGCGCAAGATCACCTACTACGATGAACGTTTTCGCCCGATACTCGAGGAAACCTACGGTGCAATCGTTTATCAGGAACAAGTAATGCGCATTTCCATGCTAATGAGTGGTTTCACAGCTGGAGAGGCGGACAAGCTACGCAAGGCGATGGGTAAGAAGAAGATCGCCGTGATGACCACTCAGATCCATGAATGGAGTGACGGTACCAGTGAGACGATGCACGATCACTGGGTCAATGGTGCCGAGCGGCGCGGCTATAATGCGAAAATGGCTGCTGACCTCTGGCAGGACATCGAGAAATTTGCTGAGTATGCCTTCAATAAGTCACATTCAGCTGCCTATGGGATTCTTGTGGCCCGTACCGCTTGGTTCAAGTGTTACTATCCGAAGGAGTTTATGGCAGCGGTCTTGACGAGCTACCTCGGAAAGAATGACGAGTTGACCAAATATATCGCCGCTTGCCGGCAGATGGAGATCGAGGTTTTGCCCCCGGATGTCAACTCCTCTGGCCGAGACTTTACACCTCTGCCGGAAGGCATTCGCTTTGGGCTGGCGGGCGTGAAGGGCGTCGGCGAAGCGGCAGCAGATGCCCTGATCGCCGAGCGGGATAAAAATGGGCAGTTCACATCTGTTCACGACTTTGTGAGTCGCGTCCAGAATATCTATGCCAACAAGAAGACGGTAGATGCGCTGGTTAAGTCTGGGGCCTTCGACTCCACTGGTTATACGCGCCGTCAGATGATGCGCTTTTTGGATGTCGATCGGATCATGGATGCCGCCGCCAAACGCCATCGCGACCTGGCTGATGGCCAGATATCCTTCTTCGACATGGAGGTAGATGGCGGAGGTACAAAAGATTTTTCCATTCAGATCCCTGAACCTGATGGTGTGGAATGGGATAACCGAACCCGTCTGGCCTTCGAGAAGGAATCCATCGGACTTTACCTCTCTGATCATCCATTGCGCCCCTTCAAAGATCAACTGGAGAATCTACGTGACTATCCGATCAGTGCCTTGATCCAGCAGTTTAACTCTGCAGATGGGGATATCGGGGAGGCTGATGCGGAGATCGGCGGGACCGCTGCAGAAGCAGATGCACAGGTAGGGCTTGTGCCTCAAGGTAAGCTGATTACTTTGGCCGGTATGATAAGCAGCTTCAACCCAATGGTCTCAAAGAAGGGGGATCGAATGGCGCGCTTTACGCTTTCTGACATGGAGGGCTCGGTGGACGCAATCGTCTTTCCCACCTACTACCAGAGCATGGCTAACATTCTTCAGGATGATGCTGTGATTTCGGTGCGCT
>JAIRUT010000108.1 GCA_031254255.1 Coriobacteriales bacterium | reverse complement strand
GCATAACTGGGGTATGCCGGTATTCAACTGTCAATGTTCAGAACCGTTATCATTGCGCTTGTTCTGTCAGGTTCGTTGCCATCGGACGTAGTGCTCAACTTCAAATTCAGCGTCGATAGCTTGGTCATCTACTCATCTACTTGTTCACTCGTTTACTCATCGTCCGGGTCAGAAACCTGGGGTTGGACGGGCAGGAATTGGGCGGCCTTCTGGTTAGCCTTTTGGGCAGCTGGTTGACCGTCTTCGTCATAGAGCTGTACTCCAGACAATATCTCGGACGCAGCATCGCCGAAGAGGGAAACAAAAGAACGCCCTCCGATGAATATCACATGATCAGTAATACCTGCATAATCGCGCATTTTCTGCGAAATTCTAATGCGATGAGAGGAATCCAAACTAACCATCACAGAAGAAAATTCGAATTGCAGCCCCATGCGCTCATGTTCCAAATTACTGACCTTGCGACCACCTTGCTCTTCAAACCACTTATCAATGAACTCGTCGTAATCCTCTGATCTATAAAGTCTGAGCTGTGGCATTCCATTATCAATCCACTTAACTAGAGACAGCTCTGATTCCTCCAACTTCTTCCTGAAGTTCGTAGGCAGAGAAACGCGACCCTTGGTATCGATAGGGTTTACCGATGTGCCACGAAGGCCACTTATCATTTCTCCACCTCCTTGCGGAGTTTTAGAGCAGATCACTTACGATGCTTGAAATTATATCTTAAATTTTGCCCTCGTGTCTAGTCTATTTGGTTTTTTCATTGAATTTGCTGGATTTTATTTGCCACCAGTATTATTGAAGTTATATTTCTGCAGGTAAATGGCGTAAATATCTTTTAAGTGCTATTATTTTTAATTAGCTGTTTTTCATATATTAATATTTCATATTTGATTCTATAAATGCCAATCTACCAGGCAATATATATTTCTAACAAAGATGTAAATAATGAAAATATCGAGAGTGGGAAGGAGGGGCAAAATGGGCCAAAGCTCAGTCCACGGTGGCAAAATCGCCCATGGCTAAGCGACACTGCGATGATTTGGCGGGGTTTTGGTGAAAGCGAGCGGAATTTCGGATGCCGCGCAACTGTGCAAGGATGCACAGCGGTCCCTTGTCACATCCGTTCTCAGACGCGCAGAAGCCTTCGAGGGAAACTGCGCGTGGCTGCGCAAGCCTTCAATATTCGAGGCGCTTTCAGTGACAGTTGATGGGATCTTCTCAGCAGGCCGCGCGAGGATGCGCTCTTGGCCTTGGCGATCAGGGACGCAGCCTCGGGGGACCTTCTCAGCAGGCCGCGCGAGGATGCGCAGCCAGGTATTCGGAGCGCAGATGGGTGATATCCAAATGTGTGTAGATCTGCGTGGTGGCGATGCTGGCGTGGCCCAGTATCTCCTGGAGGCTAACCAGAGCCGCTCCGCCCTCCAATAGAGGTGTGGCACAGGAGGGACGCACTGTATGCGGTTGGAGTCCTTGAACGCCTGCCTGGCGGCCATACTTCTCTACCAGGTTAAATACCGTTTGGCGGGTCAGGCGGGATCCGCGAGTGTTCAGAAAGACCGCCGCAGTGTCTTTGGGCTGGGCTTGGGACTTGTTGTGTAGGTGACTTCGGGCCTTCTGCAGATACTCCACGAGCGCACGCTGGGCGCTACCAGCGAAGGGCACCAGACGCTCCTTGCTGCCCTTGCCAATAACTCGCAGAGAGCCCTCATTAAACAGGAGCATGCTGCGGTCTAAGGCAACAAGCTCGCTGACCCTTATGCCGGTGCCATAAAGCAGCTCCAAGAGGGCCTTGTCTCTGGTGCCGGCAGGACTGTCGGGAAAGCCCTGGTCCAGAAGTCGAGTAGCCTCCTCACTGGAGAGCACCTTTGGCAGATTACGATTCTTTTTGGGCATCTTCAGGCGAGAGCTCAGATCCTGATCGATGAAACCCTCACGCAGACAGAAGCGATGAAAGCTGCGCAGGGTGGCAGTCGCTCTCTCTTGGGAGGAGGCAGCATAACCCATATCAGCCAGTTCCATCAGGTAATTGACCGGGTAGTCCAATATCAGGTCATCGAGATTCCTGGCTTGATACTTGGCTACAAGCCAGTTTAGATAGCGCTTCAGGTCGCGGCCATAGGCCTCAACAGTCAGCGCAGCTGCACCCTTCTCCACGACCAGCCAATTCAGGTACTCGTCTTTGGCGGCTTCCAGACTCATTGCTCATCGCTCGGGTGTGGGGGCTGTGGCGTTTGGGTAACCTGCGACAAAGTGCCTGTACCAGTAGGCCAACACACCAGCGGCTGTCGCGACCTTGAAAAAGGCCGGATCCTCAGCCTGAGAACGCCCCATACTCTTGACATTCAAGTCACGAAAATCTATCTGCTCGTACTGGCTATGCAGTTTCATGATTATGTGGCGCTCACTGATCCCGGTTGCTTGCAGCTCTGAATCCAGGTGCTCGAAAAAGACCGGATCCAAATCAATCGGCAACGCTAAGAGTGCCTTGATCAGACAGGCTTGACCGAGGACGGAGCAACTGTGGTGACTTAAGCCGCGGTGGCGCTCACGCAAATCCGCCTCGGAGACTCTCAGGACCCCGATCGGCGTGCCTTGGAGCGCACTAACGGCATTCAGGGCCTCGGCCTGGGCGATACCACCGTGCCCGAAGGCTGTGCCGGTCCCTACCACACCTGGCCCTATCGCCGTGATCACGTAATCTGCCTGGCAGACAAGATGGGCGATCAGCAGGCCGGAGTGCAGATTTACTGCCTCCAAGCTTCCCCCAAGGGCTTGTCCGCAGGTAATTGTAGTGCCTATCAGGCCACGGTCTTCAGCCTGTCTGACTAGATCCGAAAACTCCGCCATCAGGGCAGCCTCATCGGTCATGCAGTAGACCACCCGCGCCTTTGGGTCAAAGGTCTTCAGAGCGGCAGCCACCAAGGGCATCTGGGAATGCAGGCCACAACAGATCACCGTCAGGCCGTCCAACGAATCAGCTTCACGCAAGAGCTCGTGATAGGGAGATGCCGGCTCCTCGGCAGCCAGCACCTCGCGCTGCAACGGCGTGTAGCGCAACTTCATGATGTGACCCTGGGAGATGGGATTAGTAGTTTGGCCGGTATGGCTGGTGCGGGCTGCGTGGGTAGTGTAATCCGAGTAGCTGGATCCGGGAACCACAAATGCCAAGCCGCCAGTTCCGAGATGCAAGTCCAAAGCGGTGACATTCAGCAAAACCGTCTGCCCAGGCTCGAGGCGCGACGCAAATGTCAGATAGTGGATGGCTGTAATGGTTGCCTGCTCGCCACCTGCAAGATCGGCGAGACTTGTTGCCTCCCT
>JAIRUT010000024.1 GCA_031254255.1 Coriobacteriales bacterium | reverse complement strand
CTGGGTTTTGGGTGCCTTGTCGCGGCTGGCCAACGCGGGCGCTTGTCTGTTGCTGACTTGTCTTCGCGTCTGTTACGCGCTGACCCCCCACTACCTGTGAGGCCGCTTGCTGAGCAGCTGTCACTTGCCCAGCCACCCGTTGGTTGGTGCTCTCAAGCAACTGTGGATTCGTGCTCTCCAGTTCAACCAATGGCGAAACACCACCAAGAAAAGCATTAATGCTGTTTTGAATCTGGGAATCAAGGCTATTGAAAACATCCTCCGCAAAAGCCCCGTCAGGGATCAGTTGCTCATTTTGTTTCAGGTCACCTTGAGATTTGGGTTCTGATGAGTTTGTCACTTAATGGATTCCCTATCTGAGACCTGAGCCGATCACATTCGATTAGATTACTTCCTCGAATGGGGCCTCCAGATCGCCTTCAACCAAGGTCCGGACTGTACCATTCAGCACCGCACCCGGTTCTACAGCGATTGACGCTGCCGTCACATCTCCCAAAGTATAGGAGTGACTGCGCAGCACGACCACACTATCAGCTGCTATATTACCCTTCACCTTGCCATCAAAAATGATGTTCTTCGTATTCACGTCACCGTCTATTATCGAGCTTTCATCCACGATAACACCTTGAGTGGCATTCAGATTACCACGCACGCGACTATTGTACATCCCAATCTTTTCCCCCCCGATGTCTCCGCGTACCTGACCGTGCACAGCCACATCACCCTGGGCAGCTATATTGCCGCGAACCTTGCCGACAACATCGATATGGCCTTCGGTGATAATGTCACCAAGTACCGTCGCCTCCCTTGTGATAATGGAAATGCCCTTTTCCACCGGCTCTTCAGGCTCCTGTTGGGCTCCAACCCCATTCTGAGCTTGCGGGCGAGATGGCACTGACATGGCAAACTGCTCCATACCAGTAGAATACTCTGATCCATTGACAATGGGATTGAATGTTGAATCTGTTGGTTCTGATGGCTCACTAGGATACTGGTCGGAAGAACCTACTGGTTCATCAATCGACCCGAGAGGCCCACCAGCTTGAAGATCACCATTAGCGAAGCTAAGTTCCGCTTGCCCCGCATCGCCTAAATCCAAAAACCCTGAGTCACCATAATCCTGAGACACATTGTTTTGATCGTCTAGCATATACCATCCAATCCGAAAAACGCCAAACAAACCGCTCTGGGCTTCATTAAAGCCACCGAGTACTATGAGCCATGCAAAACCTTAGCCCATCGATAACTTCAACCATTCTACCTCATTATCTGGGATCCCCCAAGCCATAAGAACCATATTTCATCGCGATAAAGCATGTAAAAACCTGTATAATGCTGCGAAAATCTCTGCATAATGATGCTAAGTACAGGTACAGAACAATCAAAGCCGCCAACTGAAACCAGATGGCGGCTTTTCTTGTTTATTGGAAAACCCTTGGGAATCACCCCGAAAATCCATGGTAACGCTGTGATGCTTCTTGAAAGCTTTCCTAAAATTCCTTGGAAGATACCGATTCTCCCATTGTCAGACAACAGCTGTAAAACAAGTTTTGCCCGCGTTAGGAATCGGTCAGGACTTCTCTCGATCTTATTTGAGTGTGGCCGCTCCACCGGCATCTTTGATCTTTTCGGCGGCTTCGTCGGCCTTGGCCTTGTCAGCGCCCTCAAGAACGGCCTTCGGCGCGCTTTCCACGAGATCCTTGGCTTCCTTCAAGCCAAGACCAGTAAGCTCACGAATAACCTTGATAACAGCAATCTTGTTGTCACCATAGCCCTCAAGAACAACGTCAAAATTGGTCTTCTCCTCGGCAGCTTCATCAGCGCCAGCACCATTGCCAGCAGCAGGAGCAGCAAATGCCATAGGCGCAGCAGCTGAAACGCCAAAGACTTCCTCCAGCTCCTTGACAAGCTCGGACAGTTCCAGTGCAGGCATCTCCTTTAACGCTTCAATGATTTCTTCTTTTGATACAGCCATCTTCTGGCTCCTTTCCCTGGGTTAGGCCGCCGCCTTCATGACGTGACCAAAATTTGGTTGAACTCTCTGTTTTATACATCCTAGAGAATACTCAGATTTTTCATTTTCGAATCCTGACCGCGGCGGCACTGCGCCACAGTCAGACAGTACACAGACAATCAGGCAGCTTTTTCGGCAATGGCACCCAAAGTACGGACCATTGCAGACGCCGGACCATTGAGGACATGGACAATACCGGAAAGCGGGTTTTTCATCGTACCCAGCAGCTTGGCGATCAGCTCCTCGCGTGACGGCAAGTCAGCGATGGCATGAACCTGCTCGGCAGCCATGATTGCACCAGTAAGCAGGCCACCCTTGATTTCCAGCGCAGGGTTGGCTTTGGCAAAAGTCTTCAAAGCCTTGGCTGAAGCCACAGGATCACCTTTAGCGAAGATGAAAGCTGAAGGCCCTTCCAATATGGTTCCAAGGCTTGGAAGATCCAGATCCTGAAGGGCAAACTCAGTCAGAGAATTCTTGTAAACCTTCATGCAAGCATCCACGCCGCGGACATTGGAGCGCAGTTCCTCGACAGCCTTGACTGTCAAACCACGATAATCGACTACCCAGATAACATCTGCATTCTGAATATCAGTCTTTATGCGATCAACAGCCTCAAACTTGGCAGAACTTGGCATAATACTCCTCCTCTCGAAAAGGCAAGTACCCGAAGCACAAGGTCTTCGGACAAAAATAAAACGACCCTCGCTACACGCATGAGGGTCGTTTGCCTTTTAAGCATCAATCTTGAAGATCGATGAGACTAGTCTGAAAGCTTTGCGACCACCTCGGCGGGCGGGAACATCCCATTACGCTCTTTCAATCAATGCCTGATTAAAGAACACCAGCTGTCTACAGTAGCGAATCAACAAATTGTCAAGCTAAAAGATATTAACCGATATCAGCCTGCCGGTCAATCTCTCGATGTTTTTTCAATGTTCCCTCAGCTCGCTGGAGCTTTGGTACACAATGTAACGTGCCTCGCGTTATATCCTCACGCGCCTCACGTGCCAGCCTTGTTCGTCGGACTTTACTCGCTGTCCTCATCCATCAGGTTACGGGTTCTGGCTGTGTCTATCGCCACGCCCGGCCCCATGGTTGAAGCCAAGGTAATGGACTTCACGTAGCGACCTTTGGAGGAGGCTGGCTTGACGCGAAGAACCTCGTCCAGCAGTGCACCATAATTCTCAACCAGGGACTGTTCCTCAAAGGAAACCTTTCCTACCGGCACATGGCAGATGCCGAAACGATCCGCACGATATTCCACGCGGCCGGCCTTCAATTCGCCGACGATCTTGGCCACATCATTGGTAACGGTTCCGAGCTTGGGATTTGGCATCAAACCGCGGGTACCGAGGATCTTGCCGAGACGTCCGACCTTAGACATCTGGTCCGGAGTGGCCACGGTGGCATCAAAATCCAAAAAACCACCCTGGATCTGCTGGATCAGGTCATCAGAACCAACAACG
>JAIRUT010000153.1 GCA_031254255.1 Coriobacteriales bacterium | reverse complement strand
TACACAGATTCTGAGCAGAAATCAAGTATGACAAAATCCATCCTCCTCAATAAAACTATCCAAAACTGATCACTACACCTCAACGTAGTATTGTAAATAAGCACACTATGCTTTTTCAAGTATTAATTAATTGCCAAACCCAAATTAATTTAAATCTTTCCCGAATTAATTTAAATTTTGCTGGCGACTTATATGCACGGATTTGTCAGTTGTTTGCTGCATGTATACAACAAGGTTCAGCCTTCGGGTTGAAATATGGAGTTGTTGTATGGAACTTAAATCTGCGGCCGCTATGCTCTGGGACTACGGGTAAGCATGGCTTCCTCGACTTTTGGGGTGACCCAGTCACTGATACGGCCACCTAATTGTGACACTTCCTTGACCATGGATGACGACAAATACATATTTGCCGGCGTAGACATCACGAAGACCGTCTCAATGTTTGGATTAAGGCAATAGTTGATCGAAGCCTGCTGAAATTCCGACTCGAAATCTGTCAGGGCCCGCAAGCCCTTGACAATCGTTTGGGCGCCGGATTGAACTGCAAAGTCAACCAAAAGATTAGAAAAGGGAGAGACTTCAACATTATCCAAATGCCGTGTGGCATCCTTGATGAAACCAACACGCTCCTCAAGGCTAAACAGAGGCCCGTTGCTACCCTTTTGCTGGGAATGAGATACAGCAACCACAACAGTATCAAAAAGCTGAGCAGAACGTACAATGATGTCCAAGTGACCAAGAGTCAGCGGATCATAGGTTCCTGGAATCAGTGCTCGTGACATTTTGCCTCACTTTCGCTAGTTTTCTATTCTTGCAGGTCATGCGGACTACGCAAACGATAGTATTCCAAATTTGTCGTTCCATAACGCTTGCAGGATATCATGTTTAGACCATTTACCACTATACTCGGATCTTTGGAGTCTCGTTCAGCGCCCCCATCGCCCCTGTTACTCTTACCATGCTTGGTAGCAGCACTATTGGCAGCAGCACTGGACTGGCTCGGGCTTTGAGCACACTCGTAGCAGATCAGACAATCCGGAGCCAGCAGGCCTGAATCAGCAAGTCTCTGAAGCAGCTCGCTGATTCGATTCATCTTCATGGCGTAGGGCGGATCCAAGAAGACCAGGTCAAAGGGAGCACCCTTAACAAGTTGGTCAATGGTCCCTGGCATCAAAGCATCAGCCTGGATGAGTTTGACTCGCTCAGCTCCAGCTTCATCCAGAATGAGACTGCTGATGTTAGCTGCGATTACCCGACAAGCCTCCTTGGAACGTTCTATGAAGACGATAGAGTCTGCGCCCCGCGATAGTGCTTCCAATCCTAACGCCCCGCTACCGGCAAAAGCATCCAGCACTCGAGCATCCGAAAACCCACCGCCTCGCAATGATCCGACACTCGAGGCCCAGGCCTCACGCACTCGATCAGCTGTTGGTCGCGTCTGGGCGCCAGGCAGTGACCTCAACCTCTGCCCACCAAATTCTCCAGCTATTATTCGCATAAAAGCCCTACTTCATAGCGCAAAAGTGCATGTTCCGGAGACTCCAAACCGGGGTCGTCCTTGAGCAATGCCTGAGCTTCCCGAAAGGCCTCGCTGATCAGATCGGCATCCCGGATCACCTGCACCAGTTTCAACGCCGCCGTCCCATGTTGACGGCTGCCCGTGACATCACCTTCACGCCGCAAGGCCAGGTCGATCTCCGCTAGTTCAAAACCATCCTCGGTCTGAGTCAGGCTAACCAGCCTCTCCAAAGCATCCGTTGAAGCTGAGGAGGATACCAGGCAAATCTGCCCATCCTTCTGACCACGCCCGACACGACCGCGCAATTGGTGGAGCTGCGAGAGCCCGAAGCGGTCGGCATCCTGGATGACCATGACCGTGGCATTCGGGACATCGATCCCGACCTCCACAACCGTTGTGGACACGAGAACATCAATATTCCCAGCTCGAAACCCCTTCATGATATCTTGCTTCTCTGAGTTCTTCAATCGGCTGGTAAGCAAAGCCACTTTGCTGTTTGGGAAGACCTGCCTGGCCAGATAGTCCCGCTCCTTTTGCGCCGCCCGGATGTTCACGTTATCCATCTCCGGGCTGAACTCTGTGATCAGCTCCGGAGGATCGCTTTCCTCATCGAAGCTATCATCCAAATTCACGGATTCGCTGCCATCTACGATCCGCTGCTGAGAATGCTGCTGGGAATTCTTCTTCTCGCCAATCAACGGACAAACTATATAGGCTTGCTCGCCCCGCCCGAGGGCTTTGGCAACCGCCTCGTAGGCCTCAGCCAGCTGGTCCTTACGGATGAGTTTGGTTGTCCGGCGCGTCTTTGCCTGCGGACGGGAGCGAATAAACGAGCAGTCAAAATCGCCATAAAGTGTCAGCGCCAACGAACGCGGTATTGGTGTGGCAGTCATGGCCAAATAATTGACCGCCGTTCCCTTTTGGCGCAGGGCATCGCGTTGAGCGACCCCAAAGCGATGCTGCTCGTCAATCACAACCAATGCTAAATCAGCAAATATTACCTCCGACTCGATCAGGGCGTGTGTGCCAAAGGCTATGCTCGCCTCACCGTGAGCCAATTTTTGCAGTATGTCCCGGCGCTTGGCAGGCGGTGTTGAGGAGGTCAGCAAAACCCAGGGAATGCCCAAAGTATCAAGCATCGGCCCAAGCTGGGAGGCATATTGTTCGGCGAGGATCTCGGTTGGTGCCATCATGGCCGCCTGCAGTTTGTTGTCAGCGGCAACCAAAAGGGCATGCAGGGCAACGATGGTCTTTCCAGAACCGACATCGCCCAACAGGATCCGGTTGGCCGGAGCCGGGATGGCAAGGTCACTGAGGATCTCAGAAGTGGCCCTGACTTGGTCCGAGGTCAGGGTGAAAGGCAGCAGCCTATTGAGCTCAGCAATGACAGACCCAGAAGCTGAAGTCTCAACATTCATGGCCCGTGACTTCCCCGAAGCAATGGCCTCAGCTGTCAGGGCAATACGTCTTTGTTGGAGAAATAGCTGAAGGAGAAATACTTCTTCAAAGGCTAAACGTTTGCGCGCAGCTTGCACAGATTGCATGCTCTGAGGCAGATGTATCTCCCGCAAAGCCCCGCGCCTGGACATCAAGGATTTATGTACCCGCAAAATGGGCGGCAGTGGGTCCAATAGCGCAATTTGAAACCCAGTTGTCGCACCTGGGACCGTTGATGCTGCCATTGCAAAATGCTCGGATATATGCACCTTGCGGGAACTTGCTGCCGACTTTGGCTTTGCCCCTGCGAAATCCACTGAACCTGCAGCGTCTGTAGGCCCCGAGACTTCCAGAGCATCCAGGGCATCCAAGGCTTCGTTGATCAAGCGGCGAATCCAGCCGAGGCTGATATCTGAGTTGGCCCGATAAACCGGCTGGATGTCAGTTTTTTGGTCTTCCTCGACATTGACGAACAATGGGCTGGACATCCGTCGGTAACCATAGGAATGCTCCATCTTGCCAAGGCAGAAGAGCTCCATACCAGGCTGCAGCTGCTTTATCAACCATGGTTGATTGAACCAGGAAGCAATGAACATTCCCGTCTCATCAGTTAAAGTGGCTTCAATTATCAACAAACGCGGACGCGGCCTCTTGGTCTTGACCTCATGGATGTGAGCTAATATGCTAACACGCTCGCCCAAAGGGGCATCGATGATCTTCAGTGCTTGGGAGAAATCGTTGTAACGGATTGGATAATGCCTGAGTAGGTCACGCAGGGTTTTGATACCAAGGCGCTCCAATCCAAAGGCCCGCCGCTCATTGCAGGAGCGCAGACTGGTAACCAAAACATCCAACCGTTGCCTCCCTGCATTGATCAAAGCAAACTGCCGCCTCTGCCGCCTCTGTCACTTTTGGTGCCTTTGTCGCCTACGGTACCCAATTTGCCTATTCGGCGGCTATTATCAGCGGATAGAGCGGCTGATCCCCACGGTGCGAATCAAGTTCTAGATCCGGATAGTTATCCTCAATTTGGGAAACCAGGGCGTCAAAATCAGACTGCTGGTAGTCTGCACCGGCCAGAATAGTCAAAGTATCAGGATTCCCTTTGGCCAGAAGGCCAACCAACGACATGGCGATCTGGTTGATGTCGCGACCAACAAATACTATGGAATCATCGAGGATGCCGATGATATCACCAACGCTGATAGGCTCTCCATCAGCGCTCTTGGCATCCTTAACGGCAGTTGTGATCTCTGCCGACCTGACGCCTTCAATGACCTCGCGCATGGACTCCACTTGGCTTTCCAGCGGCTCTCCAGGGTCGGCGAGGAAGAGTGCCGAAAAACTTGCCGGCACACTCTTGGTCGGAACCACTTCCACATGCTTCTTACTCAAGTCCGCGGCGGCATTAGCAGCCATGATGATATTCTTGTTGTTTGGAAAGACCACGACTTCCTCAGCATTGACCAATTCGATCGCATCCAGAAGTTCGGCAGTTGAGGGATTCATCGTCTGGCCCCCGCTGACCACCACATCCACACCGAGGGACTCAAGGATCTTGACCAGCCCGTCTCCCGATGCAACCGCGACATAACCGCGACCAGACGCATCTTCACCCACGCCATCTGTCACTCCCTTAGCACCCTGGCCCACTGACTCGCTCTCAGCCGCAGCCAGCGAGCTGGAACGCTCCGCACTTTGGAGCCTCATATTATGAACATGCACCTCGGATACCTGACCGCGCTCGGTCATGTAGGTCAGCACGGTACCGGGGACATCTGTGTGCACATGGATCTTGAAGTCTGGATGGGTACCGACTAGAAGCTCGCAGTCACCCAGCGAAGCCAAAAACTCCTTGGTGGCCGGTACATCTAGATGGTCACTTTTCAGGAGGAACTCCGTGCAATACAGATATTCGGAACCCTCCCAGTCATTAATCTGCTCGATTGCCACCTTTGGGGCATCGACCACACCAGCCACAGGCATATCAACCGAGGTTTTAGCCAATGGCTTCCCCAACACCGAGGCAACGAAGCCCTGGGCCAGGAGTGCCAGACCGTAACCACCGGCATCAACCACATTGTTCTCTTTGAGGACCGGCAAAAGATCTGGTGTACGCTGGACGGAGAGGAAAGCCTCCTCGGCCACTTGGTTCAGGCATTCACAAAAATCCGCGCCTTCCGCAGCAACGAGGCCAGCCCGGATGGACATATCCTTGAGTACGGTCAAAATGGTACCCTCAACAGGGCGACGGACCGCATTGAAGGCCACCTCAACTGCCTTGGTCAAGGCAACAGCAACAGCTTGGGAATCGAATTCCTGACTCTCGTTCAGAGCCTCGCAAATACCGCGCAGGATCTGGGAAGTGATGACACCAGAGTTGCCACGGGCACCCATCAAGGAGCCATGGGTAACAGCCCTCGTTATGTCGGCAAGGGTGATGTTTCCGGACAGTCCATCGAGCTCACGCACCACATTTTGGATTGTCAGAGACATATTGGTTCCCGTGTCACCATCGGGAACCGGAAAAACATTGAGCTTATTGATATCATCTTTGTGAGCGGTCAAATGTGCTGCGGCCTGTTTGAAATGCCCAATCATCTCACTGCTGCTGATTTCAGCCAAAATACTCTTCCTTATCTCAGGTCGTCAGCCGATCAACTGGTCAACTGACGCAATAATTCTTCAGCCGGTACTATCCTGAAAATCAAAAATGCCACTGCCTCCCTTGGCTTGGCTTAGCTTGGCTTAGCTTGGTTCGGGGCAATACTCCCAAAACCACCAAGCTGACAAACACTTACAGATCTATCGACTCTCCGGCATCCGGATACCTTGCACATGAATACGTACATCAGCAACAGGAATCTGGGCAAAATGCTCAAGCACATAACGGACAGAATCTGCAAGATTCTTGGAGACGGCTCCCAAGTTTGTACCACTTTCGATAATCACGTACATATCGACCAATATCCCCTCATCGGTGGAATGGACAAGCACCCCACGACGCAGACGATGGACTGGCAACAATTTGGCTATGCCATCCTGCATAGACGGAGCCGCCATGCCAACAACACCGTAGCTCTCAAAAGCGGTGTAACCGGCAAGATCTGCGATCACCTCATCAGCGATCACAAGCTTCCCGGCAACAGGTAAATACCCCGGTTGTCTGTCCACTCGTACCTCCCAATAACAATAATAAATACTCTGCAAATTACAATATTCAGGTTGGAGCAAGCGATGCAACCTGTTATCAGTTTTTTATTGACTCCCAAGTATACCACTCTGTCAGATGTCTTCAGTGAATGCCCTTGTGCTAGTCTATTGGAATCTGCAGATGACGGGGGCTTGTGAAGGAGATATGATGGCTGATATTGCCCTGCGTTTCCAAAAGGATATGGTCGTTTTGGACGGAGCCATGGCCACCTTGCTGATAGCCGAGGATATCGATCCGGAAATGCCGGGGATACTCCTGAACGTCATGGAGCCGGAACTCATTACCGAGATCCACAAACGCTATCTGGCAGCTGGTGCCCAAGCTTTGACCACCAACAGTTTTACTGGCAATCGCCCGATGCTGGCCTCCGATGGCCTCGAAGATCAACTGGTAGAGTTGAACCGTCTAGCTGTGCGTTTAGCCAAGGCCTGCAAACCAGAGCATGTGTTGGCCGATGTCGGGCCTTGTGGGTTGTTGCCAGACCCTGCAGACGCCTGTTCACTTACAGAGATTATCGACATCTATGCCGAACAGATCGAGGTTTTAGCCTCTGAGCAGCCGGATGCCATACTGATTGAGTCAATGGTGTCCATACACGATGCCTGCGCTGCTCTTCAGGCCGCCAAATCGGTCACTGATCTGCCAGTTTTCGTAAGCATCAGCTTCGATGCGGAGAACAAGATGCCGTTTACTGGGACTGATCCGGCAGCAGCTGCCTCGATCCTGGAAGCAGCGGGGGCCGATGTCATCGGCGTGAACTGTGGTTCGGGAACCTCCGGCCTGGATGAGATCCTGAGCCAGATGGCCGAGGCCAGTAACCTGCCACTTCTGGTTCAACCCCGTATTGGGCCGCCACCTGCCACTGGGTCACCCGCCTCCAAATCGCCTGACCTTGTGTTGCCAGACCCTGCATCCACGTCCTCATCAGCAAGGCCCCCCAAGCAACACCCACGCTCTGAACCCCAAGGCTCAAGACGCTTCATCGAGACGCCAGATGACATGGCTGAGGCTGCATGGTTGTACCGCCAGCTTGGCGCCCAGTTCATCGGAAGTTGCTGTGGATCGAGACCAAGCTTCACGGCAGCCATCTACGGAACAGTCGGCAGTTTGGACGTCGTCACTGCTGGACGTCCCGAATATACCGGCAGTCCCAAACAAATCCAATCTGGACAGGAGACAAAGCTCTAATGTCTGAAGCCGACAACGCCCCCATGAATCGGATCCCTTCACCTGGTCACCCGACAGCAACTAACAGCTCAGCAAACAGAAAAGCCCAAAAACCAACCAACAAATGGCTGGCTTTAGTAGTGACCGCCCTTGGAACCTTACTTGCAGGATTGACTGCTTCCAGCATAAACGTTGCTTTGCCAGTAATGGCAGCTGATGAGTTCGGTGTCGGTCAAAGCGACATCCAATGGGTGGTAACCGTCTTCCTCATAGTGATTAGCTCCACGATGCTCCTTCTTGGTAGCATCGGAGATCGCATCGGATCACATAAAATCTACAACTCCGGACTTATCGTCTTTACCCTTGGCTCGCTATTCTGTGGCCTGGTCGGATCCTTATCAGCATCAATGGGCCTCTCATCCGGCCTTGGCCTGGGCCTGCTCTTGGTTGGGCGCGTCATACAAGGCATCGGCGCCGCAATGACCATGGCCACCGGTATGGCCCTGGTGACCACGATCTTTCCACCAGAGCAACGAGGGATGGCCCTGGGCTTCTCTGTGCTGGTAGTTGGGCTTGGCAATGTCGGCGGCCCAGCAATCGGCGGCATGGTATTGGCCTTCTCAACTTGGCCGATGATCTTCTACCTGAACATCCCCTTGGCAATGGTCGCCTTAGTGCTCGGCTTGGCTAAGCTGCGCTCCCCCATGCCACCCCAGAAAAACGCGCCGCGCCTCGACATCATGGGAGCCTTCATATTGCTCATCACCTTAGCAGCCCTGATCACAGGCATCGACGGCCAGTTCCCCTATGCTCGCTGGTTCCTCGCCCCGGCAATCATCCTGATACCGGTGCTCATTTTGGCTGAGAGAAGACATCCCTCGCCACTTCTCAATTTCCAACTCTTAGGAAACCGACGCTTCTCCTTCGGAAACCTCGTAACCTTCTTCAGCTATTCCTCGAACATGCTCCTCGTCT
>JAIRUT010000140.1 GCA_031254255.1 Coriobacteriales bacterium | reverse complement strand
CTAAGTATAACCAAGGAGACAGGGAAGTGCGGGATAAAGACGAAGAATGTACGACCAATGAAGCCTGCGAGGTCAGCGAGGCGCAGAAGATATCGCGGATGTGTTTCGTCTGCGGGCAGCAGAATTCGATGGGCCTGCATGCCCAGTTTCTGAACCTTAAAGACGGGCGCCTCTATACCCGTTTCAAGACTCTGGAGGAGCATCAGAGCTATCCCGGACGTGTCCATGGCGGTGTCATCAGCGCTGTTTTGGACGAGGCCATCGGCCGCGTCATCCAAGTCAACAATCCCGATACCTTTGGAGTGACGATTGAACTGAATGTCAAGTTCAGAAAGCCGGTTCCACTGGGTGTGGAGCTGACTGTGGTTGCTTGGGAGACCAAGCATAGTCATCGCCTGTTGGCTGGAGAGGGAGAGTTGTTGCTGGAAGATGGCAGTGTCGCCGCGAGCGCCAGTGGTCGCTACCTGAGAATGTCCGTTGATGCGATCACGGATGGCGGCCTGATGGACAGTGATTGGTTGGACGACCTACGCGGCTATCCGCAGGAGGTACTGGTGTGAAACTGGGCTCCCGTTGTCCATGGGTTTCCGTCCCCTTTTTGTCTTTTGCGTGCCGCCGCTTCCATGGTGGCACGCGGTGCTTTTAGGCTCATTTTGAGCAGGCTGGCCCAATATTCGATGGACAGGGCGGCCTGTTCGATGAGCAAAGGCAGTCCATCTTGGGCTTCAGCTCCGGCGGCATGGGCGGCCAGCAGCAGTTGTGTCTGGCCGTGACCGTAGACCAAGTCCAGCACATTCAGGTCTCTATGGAGCAGTTGCGGTTTGAACAACGGCGGATCATCCGGTCGCATTCCACTGGAGGTAGCGTTGATCAGCACTTTGGCATCTGGCAATATCAGCTCGGCTTCCGTATAAGCCAAGACCCTGACTTTAGCCAAAAGCTTTTCAGTTTGTAGTCCAGTAGCCGCTGTCGGCCCTGTCACTACCTCCCCAGTATCCTGCATTCCGGTTACTGCCGCCCTGACATGCAAGGCCCCAGCTTCCGGCCCTCTGGCTTCTGCTTCCCATTCTGCTTCCCCTCGCCACTCTATTGCATTAAAGCGACTGAGCTGCTCTTGGATGCTTGCGGAAGCCCCCTCCGGATCGCGACTGAACATGATGATCTCCGCAACAGGCAGCTTGACCAGCTCGATCAGTATCGAGCTGGCAACATTGCCGCTCCCACAGATAACGACACGGGTATCCTGCCAAACAGCGCCGGCGGCTTCCAGCACCTTGACTGCTGCGCGTCCATCTGTGGTTTCAGCACAGAGGTATTGCGACGCAGAGGCTTCAGCCTCACATCCCCTGGGCAGAAAAGCAAGGACATTTGCCGAGGCTATCGTTTGGACACGTGGACTGGCAAGATCTGCAAGCTCGGCGGCCACAGCCTTGTATGGTGTCGTGACGTTCAACCCGAGGAAGCCGGATTCGGGCTTTCGCACATCAAAGACAAAGGTGCGGGCAGCTTTTGCATCGACACAGGGAAAGAGCTTGTAGTCCCAATCCAGGCCAAGCTCCCTATAGGCAGCCATCTGGATGGTCGGCGAGAGGCTATGGGATATGGGATTGCCAATCAATCCAAGGTGAAGGGTCATCCTTCGTTTTCCTTTCGATAAGCTTTCAAATAGACAACTAATTATCCAAACACACGTCAGCTAAATTTTAGATAAAATAAAATAAATGTTAATGACGTTAAGATTGATAATTCCATGAACAACACTCTAAGGTTAATAACCCTAACGCCAATAACCAGCAAAAATCCAGAATAAGACGGAACCGCATGCAATGGAGGACAACAATGATAAAGGTAGTTACAGTAAAAGATTACGACGAGATGAGTGCCAAGGCCTTCGAGGTTATCAAAGAGATTGTGACGGCCAAGCCAGATTGCGTGTTGGGCCTGGCAACAGGCTCCACGCCGATCGGCCTGTACCAGAACATGGTGCGGGATCATGAGGAGAACGGCACTTCATACAGCAATGCGAGAACTGTCAACTTGGATGAGTACTTGGGCCTGCCCAAGGATCACCCGGAAAGTTACTATTCTTTCATGCATAGAAACCTTTTCTCCGGTTTGGATATTCCCGAGACCAGTATCAGTCTTCCTGAAGATGGCGAAGATAAAGCAGCCCAGTGCGAGAAGTACGACAAGATAATGGATGCGGTGGAGGTTGATGTTCAGCTTCTGGGCATCGGCTCCAACGGACACATCGGTTTCAATGAGCCCGGCACTCCCTTTGACAGCAAGACCCACGTCGTTGACTTGAACGATTCGACCCGTCAAGACAACGCCCGCTTCTTTGACTCCATTGATGAGGTTCCGACCCAAGCGATCACCATGGGAATCGGCACCATCATGAAGGCCAAAAAGGTACTGCTGGTAGCCAGCGGCGCAAACAAAGCCGACGCCGTAGCAGCAATGGTCAACGGCCCAAAAAGCGAAAACACACCAGCCAGCGCGCTACAGTCACACCCCGACACCATCTTGATCGTTGACGAGGCAGCAGCTAGTAAGCTAGCCTGAACACAGCGCTAAAGTACTGCAACTGAATCACTGGCGCACAGTAATACTGTGCGCCAGTGATTTTTATTCCTTTACCCTCGCTGTTTTTTGAATCCTTGTCCCAACCAGCTCAGTGACTTCTGATCCATTTGCGTATTCGATAAGCTCACCAGACCTGCGCTTCTTCCAGAGGCTCAATGTATGTGTGCTGTCGCTCAGATCCTCAACCGACTTGAAGGAGTTAATGAATTTGGCTGCCTTCTCAAGGTAAACTAAGTCTTCAGCCAGCACCTCGTTGCCTTTTTCAGTAGCAGAAATCATGGTGCCGAATTCATTTTCTTCCAGCTGGATATACCC
>JAIRUT010000101.1 GCA_031254255.1 Coriobacteriales bacterium | reverse complement strand
CTGTTAGCGTAGTCGAATGGGGAGACCAATTCCCCGAGGCCCTACCCCCAGCTTACCTGCTGATCAGAATCGCAGTGGCAGGCGACGGCAATCGTTCCTTCGACATCCAGGCATTCGGTCAGCGCTATGCACAACTCCATACAGATTGGCTGGCCAGTCTATGAATAAATACATCTTAGCTTTCGATACATCCACCGATCAGCTGGCTATCGGCATTGGCACTGTTCAGCTGGCCAATGACACTGATCAGGACCTGATAGCGACGATCGTCAAACGGGGCATCAAATATCTGGATTCGTTGGATAAAGAGGCCAGTCGCTGCGCCAACACTCAGCTTTTGCCGAGCGTCCAGTTATTGCTGGAGCAACACCAAATCCAGCCAACCGACATGGTAGCCATCGTTTGCGGTTTGGGTCCAGGCTCTTTCACCGGCGTGCGCATCGCGCTGGCAACGGCAAAAGGTATCTCCCGGGGGTTAGGCGTGCCGCTTTACGGAGTCTCCACTCTGGATGTGGTGGCTTGGGGCGCTTGGCGGGCAGGTCAACGCGGCAATCTCTGCGTTCTAGGCGACGCCATGCGCCACGAGGTCTACCCGATGCATTTCAACCTCAGCGATGACGGAGCCCACCAGCTGGACAAGGTCAGCGTGATCAAAGCGGAGGAGTTCGCAGCCAATTTGGAAATCGGTTACAGCAACCACACCAGCTTGTCGTTGCCAGACCCGCAGCCAAAATCCTCCATCCCGTCCAACTCAGCAACCGCAACCGCAACGTCAACCCCAACAACTCTATGCGGTGACGCCCTGAAAAAATACATCGACCTCTTCACTACCAAGAACTCGAACGTGGTTATTGCCGACCAGTCAATCTGGATGCCCACAGGACGGGGTCTGCTGCTGGCTTTTACCTCCCAATGCCAACAAGGCCTCCAAGGCACCGGCGAGGCGGGATTGCTGCTTCCCATATATACCCGCCTGTCCGACGCGGAGGAAAACGAACGCAAGCGTTTGGTGGGAGGTGGCGCGATCACCCAAGGAGCGGCGGTGGATCTGCCGCGTAGCGGTGTCAGCGAGCTGGCCGCTGCCGATTCCATCCAATACCGACCGGTAGCCAGCGGTGATGTCGAAGCCTTGGCAGCACTGGAAGAGCTCTGCTTCCCCCCGGTTCGCCGCGGCAGTGGAGAGTGTTGGAGCGCAGGCTCCTTCGCTTCTTCCATAGCCCAACTGCAACAAAGCTGGTGGTCAGCTTGGCAGACTGAGGAGTTGCTTGGCTTTGTCGGCGGCCGCATGGTTGACGGCACAATGGAGATCCTGGATGTGGCGGTCCATCCAGACTGGCGCCGCCAAGGCATCTCCAAGAAGCTCCTGAGCTTCCTTCTAGATGACGCCCGGTCACTGGGAGCTCAAACGATAGAGCTGGAGGTAAGAGCCAGCAACACATCCGCAATTGAGCTCTACAAAAAACAAGGCTTCATAGAGACAGGCCGACGCCCAAGCTACTATATGGCAACAACGCCAAAGGGCGAGCGTGAAGATGCCCTACTGCTGACATTGGAGCTGGGCCAGTGGGCCGGTCCCGGGATAGCAGGGTCGCCACCCTCTCCTTTAAATAGAACGGATATCCCTCATAACCCCCCGCTTATTCTGGCCATCGAAACTTCCTGCGACGAAACAGCAGCGGCCATCATAGACGGATCCGAACAGATCCAGTCCAACATCATCGCTTCCCAAGTCGACTTCCATGCCAGATTCGGAGGCGTAGTCCCAGAAATCGCCTCCCGCAAGCACACTGAGGCCATCGTCGGCGTAGTAGACGAGGCGATGGATCAGGCAGGGCTATCCTGCTGGCAGGAGCTGGATGCCATAGCGGTAACCTACGCCCCCGGCCTGATCGGAGCCCTGGTGGTGGGAGTAGCCTTCGCCAAAGGCCTGAGCTGGGCAACCGGCCTGCCACTGATAAGAGTCAACCACCTGGAAGGCCACATCTACGCCAACCGCTTTGCCATCAAAGATCAGGCTGAGAGGGTGGAGAAGGAGACCGAGTCTCCAAACATCTGCAACCCCCTGAGCCCACCATTCGTTGTCGCTCTGTTGTCCGGCGGTCATACGATGCTGGTGCTGGTTCGAGACTGGGGTGACTACGAGGTTCTCGGCAGCACGCTCGACGATGCTGTCGGCGAAGCCTTCGACAAGGTTGCCAAAGCCCTCGGTCTCGGCTATCCCGGTGGCCCTGTGATCTCCAGGCTGGCAGCCGAGGGCAATCCGCAGGCCATCGACTTTCCCCGAGCGCTGCTACACAGCCACGGTTTGGACTTCTCGCTCTCCGGCCTGAAGACAGCGGTGATCACTTGGATCCGCCAAGAGCAGGATGCTGGCCGAAACATCAATCTCCCAGATGTCACAGCCTCTTTCCAGCAGGCAGTGATCGACGTCCAAGTTGCCAAGGCGCTTGCAGCCTGCCAGCAAACAGGATCCAAAACTTTCTGCTTAGGAGGCGGAGTTGCCGCCAATCCAGCTCTGCGCGAAGCCTATAAGCAGCGATTGGAGCGAGAAGGCATCCAAGTAGTCTTCCCACCACTGACAGCCTGCACCGACAACGCAGCAATGATCGCCCTGGTAGCCCTGGACAGATACGCCAAAGGCAAATTCATGCCCCTAAACGGCGACGCCGCCGCTCACGCCGACTTAAGCGCAGAGTACTGATATTGCATTACTGTAGCTAATCGGCTACAGTTAAGTCATGAAGATTAAGCAGACTGAAACTTTTGAAAAGTGGTTGGACGACCTTCGCGATCGCCGAGCACAATTGCGCATCAGTGCTCGCATCATGCGTCTAGCAGAGGGTAATCCGGGTGATCACAAGGATTTCGGTATCATCTCAGAGCTAAGGATCGATTATGGTCCCGGATATCGCGTTTATTACACTCAGCGTGAAAACAGGATAATCCTGCTTATAGCTGGAGGGGATAAGCGAACACAGATAAGGGACATAAAGACTGCGCAAAAGTTGGCAATCGAATGGAATGGTGAGTGATATGACTGAGAAAATCAAAGACTTTGATGTTACGAAATACTTAGAGACCGAAGAGGACATCGCCTACTACATTGAGGCGGTTATGGATGAAGATCCTGCTTTGCTGCCCGTCGCACTACGTGAAGTAGCGCGTCTCCATGGGGGCATGACGGATCTTGCGCGTAGAACTGGCCTTTCTCGCGAAAGCCTTTATCGCTCGTTGAAAGATGGGAGCGATCCGCGCTACAGCACCATTTGCAAGATCACCGCGGCCTACGGAGTACCTCTTGGGCCAAAGTTTCCAGCCGCCAAAGCATGATTATGAGTTCGCTTCCTTGGGTTGAGGTGAGCAGCCATTACCATTGACGATTATACGCATAAACCAATCGCTGGAACTGCTCCTGCACGAATATTGCCTGCGGGGCATGCCCTTGTTTTGGAGGGCGGTGGGACCAGAGGCTTTTACAGCGCGGGTGTTTTCGAGGCCTTTATGGATGCGGGCATACTGTTTCCGTATATTGCGGCGGTATCGGCGAGTTCTGCCAACGCCTTGGCCTACATCGCAGGACAGCGCGGGCGGAATCGCCAAGTTGTGGAGTACTACGTCGGGGACAAGCGATATGTCGGAGTTCGGAACCTGCTGCTTTACCGCTCACTGTTCAACATCGAGTTTGTGTTCCACGAAATCCCCCAAAAGCACATCTTCATCGACTGGGAAGTGTTTGACCAGCAAGATATCACCTTCCTGACAGGAGCTATGGATTGCCAGACCGGCAAAACGCTCTGGTTCCCAAAAGCGGAAGTGACGCCAGAGCTTGAAGTGACCATCGCCTCCTGCGCCATCCCCATGCTCGCACCCATCGTGAGGCACAAGGGCTACAGCCTGCTGGACGGCGGTGTCTCAGATCCGATCCCCATAGAAAAATCAATTGCAGACGGAAACACCTTCCATGTGGTGGTGCTGACCCGCAACGCCAACTATCGCAAACCAGAGTTTCGGTATAAATTCCTACTGAAACCGCTCTATTCCAAATACCCAAAGGTCATAGAGGCCATGCTCCAGCGCCACGAAATATACAACAGACAACTGGAGCTCTGCGAACAACTGGAGCGCGAAGGCAAAGCCGTGATAATCCGCCCACTCCAACCACTAACAGTAGATCGCGCCGGATCAGACACAAGCAAACTCCTAGCCCTCTACGACGAAGGCCACAAAGAGGGCAAAGCAGCAGTGGAGAGAGTGGAGAGATTACTTTCAAGCGCCAAATAAACCATCAATCCATGCGAAGCGGAAAGGCGAGCCGGTTCTGTTTTGCCTACCGCCGAGTTTCAGATTACGATTTCGTCATCACCCTCAAGTAGCGAGGGGATGCTTACTGCTGGTTCAGTAGTTTTGGATTTGATAGCACTGAGCATATCTGATTGCGATGTAATGTTTGTTGCATCAAACTTCTTCACGCAGTTTGCCAACCAAGGCAGCTCGCTTGTCATTGTGTCGAGTACGAGTATGTATACTTCGCCGTAGCTCATCGCTGATTTTGAGATATATCCGGAATACTGATGGTGCGAAAATCCATTCTTTATGAAGAACCTCTGAATAAGGGAATAGCCTTTTCTGTAACAATCGTATCCGAACTCATCCCTCAGCTTTTCAACACTGAGGTCGAAATTGATCATCTTGTAGCGCCGCTGTACGGCCAATATCAGCCAGCCATCCTATAGTGATTGAGACAAAGCTCCTTGAAGTCCTCGATCACGAAATCATCGGGCAACTCGCTGTCCTCGGAGTTGAAGTAGAGCCAAGTCTTCACATTGTCCATGAACCAGTGCTTCTTCCCGAGCGTGGTCATGGCAACCCCGAAGTTTGCAAAGTCATCAGTGGAGCCGCTTCCGAGGTAAAAACCATCATCTGCCTTGGTAAAATGCAGCCTATTGACAAGGAAGCCATCCAGCGTGCCGACAATTTTGGCGATGCTGTAGCGACCTTTGCGACTGATATTTTCTTCATCCATCACGATTTGCATTTTAATCATATGCATTTCCTGTCATAAGGTCGAGAAGTAAAACCAATGCACCCATTCTATCATCTGCGCTGATTTGGTTGCGCTAAAGCTTTGTCGAAGAATGCTGATCTGCCCCTGCGCCTTCCAAAACACGTTTTTGCTGAATACTCTCTTTAGATGTATTCGCATTTGGCTGCACTTAGCATCATCCGTGACTTGACGGAACCTATTGACCAAGGCCATCAAAAGCAGTCCCAGTGGAATAAGACATCGGAGAAGTCACAGTGCTTCAGCGCTTCTGGGGCAATGAAGAAATTGGCGACACCGGCATCACCCCAAGTGATCTCACTGTCAGTGTCGATTTGCAGCAGCAATATCGAATGGTCTGGGAATTCACCTTCTTCGCGCGGGTCATACTGCGTGAAATTTGGATAGCCGCCCATCCTGTGTCCGGGCTCATTCGCCAGGCCACAGAGAACCATTTCGACAGCATCCTCATGCATCTTGTCTTTCAGGTGCGCTCCGATCGAAGAGGACTCAAAGCTGTTTTTTACAAACTCTTCCCATTCCCAATCACCGGGTGTAATCGGCATCACAGCCTGCTTGGCTTCCAGGGCAAACTCACCCTCGAAAGGAAACATGCCGTTTTCAGCCAAGGCTGGCGGGGCCTGCAAGCGTGATCTGTCTTCGATGATTTCCCGGTGATAGGCTATCCGCCAACCTGCCTGTTTTGTCGGATGCTCGAAATCTGCCCCATAGACATCTTCGTTGGCCTCATAGGGTAAGTAGAATTGCAACATCCCACGTTGCGGAAAGCCCGGCAAATGCGGAAGATTCGCCAAATTGAGCTGACAGAGCAGTTTCAGTGGTTTCTTGTCACTGTAATCATTGAGATTATGCGGATAATCGAAACCCGGAGGCAGATATGGTTGACCGCCGAACTTGCTATCGAAAACATCGGTCTGCTTTCTTAGCGCCTTCAGCTCAATGTACGGCCGGTTCGTCCGCGCCAAGACTTCCCCGATGGCTTCCTGATCACTTTCCGATAGCTCTACCTCAAGTGGCCCTGCTTCAGATTGTCTGGTCAAACCTTCGGTGGCTTGAGTTTGAACTCCCGCCTGCCCCATTCCCCGATTCGTCGAATATTCAGATTTCTGTTGCCTTGTCCGGGGAATAATAGCTTGGGCGGCAAGGGCGCCGATTCCAGCTATTATCAAGGAAACATACTGCCAAGTATGCAAATATCCAGGATCTTCAATAATAAGGATGGCAACAGTAGCGCCAATCATAAGCAACAGGATGACTACTGTCCTGACAATCAATGAGTTCTTCATCACATCCCCCTCTAATAAACAAGTGCAGCATATTTATGTGTTTTGAATGTACCTTTGCTTCGCACGTCAATCAATACTCTGGCCGTAAGTCATCGAGTCTAGCCACCGTTTTTCTGTGCTATCTCAAGAGGTGTCTTGAGATGTCTGCATTTCACATATTAGAATATCAACATGGCTTATCTGAGATAAAGAAGTACTCGATTTGTTTCTGTTCAATATTTTTCAGCTCGCACTCCCAAATCACAAAAACCTTCCATCCGAGGTTTTCCAATTCGGCGATCTTCTGTCGGTCTCTTTCAACATTGCGCTCGAACTTCTTGGTCCAATATTCCGTATTGGTTTTTGGGATTGGGAGACTGCAGGTTGGGCAGCGATGCCAAAAACAACCGTGGACAAAAATTGCGATCTTCCGTCCAGGATAAGCGATGTCTGGATGCCCAGGTGCTTTTTTCCATTGGAGACGGTATCCTGAGAATCCGGCCTTACGTAACAGCTCTCTAACTTTTAGCTCCGGCTTGGTATCCCTGCTCTTGTTACCTTGCATGGATTTTCGCACAGCTTCGGTTTTAGCAGGTGGAGATTTCATGAAAACTGCCGCTATTCGGAAAACCCAATGTACTCATAAAACCCAAGGAGGTAAAGGGCCGTTGGCATAGCAGCTCTATCGCCGTCTATCAGTTCTAGGAGCTCGGGCATCACTGTGTCGCTAGGAGCCTGTACATCGGGAACGTTACCAAGCACGTAGTCAATTGTCCCAGGAAGCGTAGCGCAGATTTTATAGAATGCGTTCGGATCGCCAGTCACAAGTTCGTAGAATTTGTCTATGCTAACCCGTCGGATCAGCTTGTGGCCCTGTTTGACCCCATCAACTGTGACATCCCACTGGCTGTTTTGAGAATGCTTTGCTATGGCTTCGACCAAGAGGCAAGCGCAATCATCGTCTTTTAAAAGCTGGCCTTGCATCTTCATATATGTTTTGCCAGCCGAAGCGGAGTTCATTGTGTTGTGCTTGTTCTTCATTTCCACGTAGACTTTTGAGACGTATAGCCCATCATGGACTTCAACGCCTTTCTTCTGCCTGTATATAACATCCCAACCCTGCTGAGGAACCTCGCAATCTGTTACATAATTGAATATCTTCTGATGAAAATAACCGATACTGTTATTGTTCGATTTATCACGCTGCCTGAATATCTCGCTTTTGATGACTTCTTCCCAACTCATCCTGTATACAGATTTGTCAAATATCAGCTTTATTGGGTCAACGATATTGCTGTTGAACTTTTTGATATCATACGAGACGAGATTATCAGCATATGCGTTTATCGTGTTGGCAACATGCTCCCTGAAGTCCTCTTCCGAAATAAAGCCCAAATCCCACATTCAGCTATCCTCCAATAAGGGGTGGACAACATCCATGTCATCGGTTATATCGATATACCCCAGTGCGGCAAGTGCGCACCTTCCGACATGGTACCCGAGATTCACTGGGACGGCGTTTCCGATCTGCTTGTATTGGCTACACATAGAGCCAGAAAAAGCCCAGCTATCAGGAAATGTCTGTATCCGGGCGTACTCCCTCACATTGAGCGGCCTAGTTTCACTTGGGTGACACAGTTCAGTCTGTTTTTGAGCGGGATTGCAGGTGAATGTCAGGCTTGGCTGGTTCCATGAGAGGCGCCTTGCCATACCGGTTTTACCGCCGCCAAGGAAATAGCTCGCACCCATATATTCACGCTGTAGTTCATCAGGCAAGCTTCGCCAATAGCCTCCTTCGGGAATTAACTCCATAATTCGACGCTTGCGCTCGGTGTAGCTCTGCCCGATAGAATCCGGGCAACCTTCAAATGCCTCACTTAGTGAGATTATGTAATCCCTCTCTCTGGGAAACACTGCAGGGAGATTAAGATCATTGCGAGTTGCAAAAAGAATGAGCCTCTCACGCTTTTGCGGTACATCAAAGTACTGCGCGCGAAGTACTTTGTAGGTCGTTGTGTATCCAAGGTCGCTTAAAACCTTGATCATAGTGTTTAGCGTCTTCCCGCCATCGTGAGTTAGCAGCCCTCGAACATTTTCCCCAATGGCTATCTTTGGTTGGATTTCCTTTATGGCTCTGGCAAACTCGAAAAACATGGTTCCACGAGTGTCTTCGAAGCCCAAGCTCTTGCCAGCATAACTAAATGCTTGGCATGGAAACCCAGCTTGGATGATATCAGCGGTCATATTGGAAAAATCGATTCCTGCAACATCGCCCTCACATACATTCCAATTGAATCCGAAGGTTTTCGAATTTGCCCTAAGTGTTTCTGAGGCATCCCTATTGATTTCTGCTAGAAGCGAGTGCTCAATACCAGCGTTATGGAAGCCAAGAGCCGTGCCGCCTGCACCTGCAAAAAGGTCAATGCAAGAAACTGCATATCTCTCTTTGCTGACAAGTACCCGGTAATTATTTTTTTCATGGTGACCGCTGACTTTCTGTTGCAGCCTTTTTAATTCGTCGATATTAAAAACCCGATGGCTGTTTGTGTCACGCGAGGCTTTGATCAGCCCCATCTTCTCCCATCGCCTGATGGTGTCAACAGAAACTCCGAGAATAGATGCCGCTTCCGAAATCTTACAACAATCAACAGTTTCATTTGTATGCATCATAACCTCCTGAGCCTATTGTATTTGTAACCACTGCA
>JAIRUT010000100.1 GCA_031254255.1 Coriobacteriales bacterium | reverse complement strand
CAGATAGCCTTCTGTGATCCTCAAAACACCGCGATAAAAACGGGTCTCGATCAGCTTCATGGCCTGGTCGGCAAACAAGTGAAACCAGGTCAGAATCTGCTGATTGATAAAATCGCGAGACTCCTGGAGATTTTCCTGGGTATCCAAAACCAAGCCCTTACGCAAGGATTCGGCAGCCCGATCGCTGAGAACAGCCAAAAACTCCAGCATGAAAGAAAGGTGGTCATCGGGAATGCCTTGGTCCGCAACGCGCAGCAAATTGCGTTTGTAAGTCAAAAAGGCCTCAGCCCGCGGCTTCTGACTGAGCAGGCCCTCATCACTCAAGTAGACCGAGGCATAGGGAACCGCTGTTTTGCCCTGATAGACCTGAGCACCTCCGAAGCTGGAAGTGTAATCAATTGCCAGCATCTGTCTGGTACCGGTATTACGTTTGCGCAGATAGCGGGTTATGTCATTGAATCCCGCTTCCAACAAAGGCTGGTCGGCACCAAAAGCTGAATAATCGCTGAGGGCCATATTGTCTATCTGCTCCTGAGTTAAGGGCTTCATGTAAAAACCCGCCAAGGCATAATAGAACTCTCTGCGACCTTCTAGAACTTCAATCAGAACCTGGACATCGGTCTTATCCGGGTTTTCGGACATGGAATCAACCTGCTTTCATCAAAAGTATATGGGGTGCACGTACCCTGAAAAATGCCAGAAACATCAAAGCACGTGCACCCCAAGGAGTCTAAATCCCAATAAGCCTTAGCACTATATAAAATGGCTCAAGCTTATTGCTCGCACTTGTCAAGATAGACGAAACCACAAAATGCAAAGCCCGCTCAGAAGGGGAATAAGCCTCTGCTATGCGCGGATATATCAAATAGGTTAGGCAAGAAGGCCGAACCAGCCAGCCACATCGCAACGCGGAAGCAGATACCACCAGCCAGAACCGCAAGCACACCAATGTAGATCATTGGCTTGCTTTTCTTGACCACAACCACAATGGCAAGCAAAGCAGCAATCGCCCCGCCAATCGCCATTGCACCGATCCAGAAAGGCAGCATACCAGCAGCCAGATGAGCCTGAGCCATGGCTCCGTAAATCACCAGTGCGATGGTCTCCAAAATTGCAACGATCAAGACTACGATCGAAATCCTCTTCAGAGCAGCTTCTTCATCCTTGAAAATCGCCATGAACATCAAGAAGAGGAAGCCACCCAACGTCAGGGATGTCATCAGGTAGGACAAAGAGAGCATTGGGTTATTCCATGCCGGACGTGCTGTGATGACCTCGTAACCATGGCCAGAGACATACATGAAGGCGATGCCGACCAGAATACCCAGCACCCCTAGCACCTTACCGGCCGCACCATTGCGGTTCACCACAAACAGATAGATGAGAGCCACCAAAGCAGTCAGAATAAGGAAGATCAGCTCCAGCGAAATCGGCGAGAAGGAACCCAAGTTAGCTGCAGCCGACATAACATTAGACGGATGGCCAAGATGCAGGATCGAGAAGATTCCGCCGACCACCAACAGTATCAGAGCAACAATGATTGACACAAAACGAGTCTTCTTTTCAGTGTTGAAGAACTCACCGAATCCAGCAAACGCCAGCAAACCCGCGCCAGATCCAGCCAAGAGCGTGAAAAGCACCAAAGTCCATTGAATCGCCATTTATTTCACCTCCTCCTTGCCCGTAGTCAGATCTTGCCAGTCTGCAACTTCCTTGGAAAGCAGATAGCGGGTAGCAGGCAGGGCATTTGACTTATCCGGTAATGAATAAACGCCCCGGCCAGCATTCTCGGCAGCCTTGATTGCCTTGGAAGCAGCCGAATTAGGATCATTCAGGTCTCCGTAGTAACGGGCTCCTGTAGAGCAGTTATGCACACAGGGCGGTACAGCATGTTCCGGATCGTTTGTATCGGCAACGTTCTCATTGCCGTCCGATTTGGCCGTCCACTGTTGGCAAAGAGTGCATTTTTCAACTACGCCAAGATCCTCATTGAAATTACGTACACCATAAGGGCAGGCAAAGGTGCAATAGCGACAGCCGATGCACTTTTCTTTGTCGATCAGAACCACATTGTTGTCTGCGTCACGATAGGAGGCACCGGTTGGGCAGACATTGACACAGGGGGAATTCTCACATTGCTGGCATTGCACAGGCATCCAATACATTTGGATATCCGGGTAGTCACCAGTGGGGCCAACGGCCAGGACACGGCACCAGTAATTGCCCAGTGTGACATTGTTTTCAAACTTACAGGCAACTACGCATGAATCACAGCCAGAGCACCTGTCCAGGTCGATAACCAAGGCACGTTTTTGATCAGCCATCACTCACCACCTCCTGTGCTAGCATTGCGATTCCAATCATTGAAGACAACCACATCCGTTTGTTCCATATTCATGGCCGAGCCAATATCAGGCAACATCTGGTTGTTGTTGCTTGGCAGGAATGGCTCGAATTCCTTGGGTTCAATCCAAATTCCTTCAGGTTGCGTGCCCTTCTTGATATTCACCGTGAAACCACGGTTGGTATAGGAACCAAATACTTCGTTGTAGGGAGCGGTATTTTTGGTGAGCACGTTGATGTTGCACTCCCGCCAACCGCCGGTTATCTTCTTCTGAGAGGTATCGAAGCATTCCGGATTCCAGAAACGTTCCATCCAGAGGACGCCGGGCGACATGCCGCGGTTCAGGTAGACGCGTCCGGTGATGGTTCCCCGACGTGAGGTAACCTCAACCCAATCCATGTGCTTCAGGCCATACTTATCAGCAGTATCTGGATGCATGCGGACATCCGGCACGGGGAGAAGCTCACGCGCGAAGGCGGCGTGGCGCATGGTTCCGTGATGGAAGTAGTAGATACGACCGGAGGTGATGACCAGCGGATATTCGGCATCGTAGCCGATTTCACCTTCGACTGGTGACTCAATTGGCTCGATATGCTGGCAGATCGGAGAATAGGTGCCAACGAACTGATAACTCGGATTCTGGTCCTTGACCTCTTGACCGATACTCGCGTCAACCGCTTCTTGCGCACGCGGATAGCAGTAGGGATGCCCATTGGCAGCCATTTTGATCAACAGTGTGCAATAGACCTCGCATTTCCGGGATTCCGTGGCAAAGCCCACAGGCAGTCCGTCAGTCGCGGTTGCAAGGTGCTGGTCATAGATCCAGAAATCCTTGGGATCGATCATAGCGCCACTGTTCACCCAGTTTTCGTTAAGTTTATTGTAGTCGCGACCAAATGGCTCTTGCCAAGCTCCGATAGCATCTTTGAAATCATCGGAGTCGCTGATCTTTGTGCCGTCTTCCTTTTCGATACCCATTAAGACCTTCCAGTTCGGAGCACCGAATTTGTCGGCCTGTGACTGTTGCGCCTGCGATTCTTCTTCCAAACCACCGACTACGCCAGCACCGAAGGGGAATTTCATCTCAAACTTACTAGTATCTATCTCGTGGTAGACAGATGAGTTGGTCGATGTCTGAGGCTCCTCGTTTTTGGTATCGGTAACCGTATTCGAGGGCTTTGCAGGTTGGGCACCGACAGAAGCACCAATGGCACCGAAAACAACCTCATTACCAGCGGCCAGATACTCGTTGAGCTTCTTGGAGGCGTCGTTTACGACCTTCTGCGGCGGTACACTGTTCGGCACCGTTTCGCCCAAGTGAATCACACCGGGGCTGGGATAACTGTAGTTCAGTTGTCCGAATTGGGATGCACCGGTGGCTTCCAGCCACTCCTCCAACGGGAATATCAGGTCAGCGGCCTCGACCTGGAAGGAAGTGATCATCGGATATTGACACATGATGAAGTCGACTTCCGGGAAGGCGTCATACCAAGAACCGGCATTGCCGAGCATGGCCAGCTTGTTGCCGGACATGTCAAACCAAACCCGCGGTTTGTAAGGGATGCCGGTCTTGATGGCCTCCAAGACAGACGGGATATGAGAGTGTGCCCATTGATAGAGGCCTTTGTGATTCTTCATGCCCAAACGGTCGAGCAAAAGTTGGTTCATTACGTAGAGAGTGCCCTGTCCACCAGGGAACATGCCCGGAGGCATAGCGTTAATGCGGGCGCTGTTCTCGTCATCGGTCTGGCCGACAACGTAACCAATACCGTACATACCGTTGAACATGCCACCAAAACCGTTAAAGGGCATGATCGGACGGGTCTTCGGGCCAGGTGCTTCCGGTCCGTTTTGCGTCAAAGTAGCACCGGGTTTGTTGACAAAGCCCATGATCATATCCAGGCCCAAGAGCCCCAGCGGCACCTGAGAGGCAACTTGTTGCATATCCGAGGGCACGCCATTGGCGATGCCAGCAACCTCAGCCTCAGCATATACCTTGATGCCCTTCTCGATGACATCGGCCGGAACCCAACAGATTCTCTCGGCCTCTTGAAGGGTGAAGGGTGCCGCCGTGTCTTTATAGATCTGGCCGGCAGACTGGCACTTCGTGCCATTGACATCGCCTTCCCAGAAGATCTCTGGATCGACAGTCAAGCTGTTGAACTCAAGCGGTTGCAGGGAACTCGTTTTTTTATCCCAGCAGACATAGGCCGGCGTGTTCTTCGGCGCTTGCTGCTGGAACCCTGGAAAGACATCCTTGGCGTAAAGCGGGAGATGCGACACGGGGTCAACGATGAAGGGTAGATTTGTCCACTTCTTCACAAAATCAGCATTATAGAGCTCCTTGGTGAAGATGTAGTTGTACCAAGCCAGTATCA
>JAIRUT010000099.1 GCA_031254255.1 Coriobacteriales bacterium | reverse complement strand
CCATCAGCTGACGAGTCCCAAGGAGGCCCGTCCTCTGATTGAGAGGATCTTCGAAGACGCGGCGATCAATGGCGCAGAGGTTATCGCTACGGCCTGTCCACTCTGCATGATGAATCTGGATCTCCGTCTTAATGAGATCAACAAGACACGCCAAGAGGCGGGTAAGTCCACATTTGACATTCCCGTCTACTATTTTACCGAGTTGATTGGTCTGGCGCTGGGCGGCAAGTCTAAAGAGCTGGGCTTGGATCGTCATTTCTATCCGGCCAAGAATATAATCAAACGTGTCGGATTGGGTTCGGCTAGCGAGCTGGAGGCTGCTGAGGCCGTGGCTGCTGCCGAGGCCCAAGCTGCCAAGAAGGCGGCTGCGGATGCCAAGCAGGCCGCTAAGGCGAAGGCAAATGCTGAAACTGCGGATGCTGTCAATGAGACCGCGGAAGATGCGCCTCAGGCGACACCAGCGGCCGGCTCCGGATCCAACAAGGGTGCTGAGGAGGTAAGCCAATGAGTCGCATCGGTGTTTTCGTCTGCCATTGTGGTTCGAATATCGCAGGTACAGTGGATATCTCTCAGGTACTTGAGGCATCCAAAGACCTGCCCAACGTGGTTCTTGCAGCAGATAACAAATATACCTGCTCGGATCAGGGCCAACAGGCCATCAAGGACGCTATTGTCGAGCATGGACTGGACCGCATCGTCATCGGCTGCTGCTCTCCCAGAATGCACGAGCTGACCTTCCGCAAGATGCTCACCCAGACTGATCTGAATCCTTACATGCTGGAGATCGCAAACATTCGCGAACAGTGCTCCTGGGTACACAAGGACAAAGAAGTCGGAACGCCAAAGGCCATCGGGTTGATGAAGATGGCTGTGGCCAAGGTCGACCGGGATCGTCCGCTTTTCACAATGAACATTCCTGTCAACAAGCGGGCGCTGATCATCGGTGGCGGTATCGCTGGCATGCAGGCTGCTTTGGACATTGCTGATGCCGGCTATCCGGTTACGATAGTGGAAACCACACCGTCACTCGGTGGCAAGATGGTCATGCTGGACAAAACCTTCCCGACCATGGACTGCTCAGCCTGTATCTGCACCCCGAAGATGGCAGATGTTGGATCGCATCCGAACATCACAATGAAAACCCTTTCCGAGGTGGAAAAGATTGGCGGCTATGTCGGCAACTTCGAGGTTACCATCCGGGAGCGGGCCAAGTATATCGACTACGACAAATGCACCGGCTGCGGTCTTTGCGAGACCAAATGCCCGGTCAAGGTGGAATCAGAGTTCGACCAGGGTATGGGCATGCGTAAAGCTATCTACAAGCCTTTTGCCCAAGCTGTGCCGGCTAAGCCGACCATTGATGCCGCCCATTGCCGATACCTGAACGAAGGCAAGTGCAAAGTCTGCTCCAAAGTCTGTCCTTTAGGCTGCATTAACTATGAGGATCAGGACAAGGTTAGCACCGAAGTCTATGGCGCCATCATAGTGGCCATGGGCTACAAGTTGATCAATTGGGCAGACATCTATGCTGAGTACGGCGGTGGCCGTTATTCGGATGTTATCACCGGTCTGCAGTTCGAGCGCCTGGTTAACGCCTCTGGGCCAACCGAGGGTCACATTATCCGTCCCTCCGATGGTGCCGAGCCAAAGAGTGTGGTTATCGTGAAGTGCGTTGGCTCTCGTGATCCCGAGAAGGGTCGGAGCTACTGTTCGCGGGCCTGTTGCATGTATGGGGCCAAGCATGCCCATCAATACTTGGACAAGGTTCCGGGTGGGAAGTGCTACGTCTTCTATATGGATGTCCGCACACCTGGTAAGGGTTACGATGAGTTTTACATGAACACCCAACATGACGGCGCCCAGTATTTGCGCGGTCGGGTCTCCAAGATTTATGAGCAGAACGGTAAGCTGATCTGCAAGGGTGAGGATACGCTGTCTGGGCAGCAGGTCACAGTGGAGGCCGATATGGTGGTTCTTGAGACTGCTATGGTTCCGGCTGACGATGCTGACCGCATCGGTGCTATGCTTGGCATCACCCGTGACAAGGATCTCTGGCTTTCCGAGGCGCACCCGAAGCTACGTCCGGTGGAAACAAACTCTGGCGGAGTCTATCTGGCTGGCACTTGCCAGGGTCCCAAGGATATTCCGGATACTGTTGCTCAAGCTTCAGCGGCAGCGATGAAGGTGGCCATCCTCTTCAGCAAGGATGAACTGGAGTCTAACGCCATGATCGCCAGTTCTGATCCGGCGATTTGCAACGGCTGCGGAGCCTGCGTCGCCATATGCCCCTATCAGGCGATAACCCTTGAAGAAGTTGAAATGCGTGAGAACTCCATGAAGGTCATCCGTCCGATCTCAAAGGTCAACCCTGGCCTGTGCCAAGGTTGCGGTGCCTGTACGGTAGCCTGTCGACCCGGAGCCATGGATCTGCGCGGGTTTACCGATGAACAGATAATGAGAGAAGTGGAGGCCTTATGTCAGTGGTAAATGATTCCCAGGCTGTGGGCACCAAGGATGGGACAGGGGAGTTTGAGCCGACTATCTTGGCTTTCGCCTGTCATTGGTGCACATATTCCGGTGCTGATTTGGCCGGGTTAAACCGGATGAACTATCCAGCCAATGTCCGCCTTTTGCGTGTCCCTTGTTCAGGGCGCGTGAATCCGCAGTACGTCATATCAGCCTTTAACAAGGGCTGTGACGGTGTACTGGTTTGTGGCTGTCATCCCGGGGACTGCCACTATGTTTCCGGCAACTACTTTGCTAAACGTCGTCTTATGGCCTTCAAGAGGCTGCTTGAATACAGTGGCATGGAGCCCGGACGTTTTCAGGTTCGCTGGATTTCTGGTTCTGAGGCGGGCAAGTTCCGCGACACGGTGATCCAAGTCTGCGCGGACATCAAAAACCTTGGCCCACTACAGGATCGGGAGGCTGATGCATTGGCTTCGATCAGTGTTGCGGATCTGCAAAAGGGAGCTGAAGCTGCTGGAGCCTCTGCAAGTTCTGAGTCCGCCGTCGCTCAGGCGGCAACAGCGAACGGCAATGCCGAGAAGGCGGGTGAATGAGAATGAGCGATATTCAAACCACACTCCGCACTCGCGCGGCAGAGCTTTTGAGTTCCGGCGAAGTTGTGGAGGTAATCGGCTGGACAGCTGGAAGATTCGACAATCAGACTACACCGGCCTTCATTACCAAGGCTGAAGATGCAGAGAGTTTGGTATTCAATGAATACTGCGTGAACACGACGTCCAAGTTTTCACTGATGGAAAGAGGGCTTGGCAAGGTCGCGGTTTGTGTACGCGGCTGTGATTCCCGAGGCATCAACAGGATGATCACCGACAACCAACTGAAACGTGAGGAAGTCCACCTGATTGGTATTCCCTGTACAGGCATGAAAGACAGGAAGACGGGCGAAGAGCTGCTGAAATGCAGGGAGTGTAGCTATCGCAATCCAGTTGTCTATGACGAGCTTATTGGCGAGAGTGTTACCGAGCCGGAGCTGAATCGCTTTGATGCCGTGGAGAAGCTCGAGGCTATGGACCAAGCCGAGCGTGCTGCGTTTTTTGATAGTGTCTATGAGCGCTGCATCCGCTGTTATGCCTGTCGCGAGGTTTGTCCGGTCTGCACTTGCAAGAGCTGCTTTGTTGATCAGCTGGCAGCCGGTTGGCAGGGTAAGCGCAGCAATGTAGCGGAGAACAAGTTCTATGGACTGACTCGGGTCTTCCATGTTGGGGACCGTTGTGTAGAATGCGGTGAATGCCAGCGGGCTTGTCCAATGGATCTACCCCTGATGCTCCTGAACCGTAAGATGATCAAGGATCTGGATCTTCTTTTCGAGGCTGGCGAGGCTGGCCTCGATGCCGAAGGAACAAATCCTTTGGGAACCTACGACGTCAATGACGTCGAAGAATTCATGTGAGAGGTGGTCGGTATGCTACTAGCTAAAGATCGCTTGCCCCAGCTGCTGGATCACCTGGCTGCCCAGGCTCGTGTCTATGTCCCTGCCCGCGTTGGTGAGGATACCCGTTTTGCCCTCTATAGCAGCGGGCTGGAACCTGATTTTGAGATGGTGAACACCAGTTTGCCACCCAAGGATCTGCTCTTTCCGCAAGCTCAGAGCATGTATCGTTATGGCTTTGATGATAATGGCACTCCTTTCATCGATCCTGTTCATGACTCCGACAACACGGTACTCTTTGGAGTTCGCCCCTGCGATGTTCAGAGTATCGCTTGCATGGACGATGTCTTCCTGACCATGGGTTACGAGGATGAGTTCTATGCTCCAAAGCGTGAGAAACTGCTGATTGTGGCTTTGGTCTGCAACAATGTTGCCGAGAGCTGCTTTTGCGATTCGATGGGTTTGGATCCGAATTCAGCACCTTATGCGGACATCCAGCTCAGGCAGGGCAGCGAGGGCTTCGAGATCGTTGCTCAGACCGAAAAGGGCCAGGCCGCGCTGTCCGACTGGAAGTCCTTCTTAAGTGATGGCACTGCTACACGCGACAACGTGAGCTGCACTCTGAAGGTCGATATGACCGGTATCAAGGATAAGCTGGACGAGATGTATGAGCATCCGATCTGGGATCGGATCTCCAAGAAATGCCTGACCTGCGGAACATGCACCTATGTCTGCCCGACTTGCCATTGCTTTGACATCAGTCAGGAAAACAGGATGAAGCTCGGTGAGCGCTTCCGTTCTTGGGACAGCTGCATGTTCTCAAACTATACAGAGATGGCTGGCCACCACAATCCCCGCGCCGGAAAGCAGCCGCGAGTTCGCCAACGTTTCTTGCATAAACTTTGCTTCTTTGAGGATCGCTACGGCAAGACCCTCTGCGTCGGTTGTGGTCGCTGTGTTGAGAAATGTCCTGTTGCCTTGGATATCACGGTTCTGATCGACCAGATTGGTGCCGCTGATGTTGCCGAAGGGGCTGAAGTATTGGAAGGAGCTGCACATGGCAATTGAGATTGAACACGGTCACGTCCGCGCCAAAGAGCAATTGGTGCCGATAGCCTGTAAAGTTGCAGCCGTATCTGAGGAAACCTCGGATGTCAAGGCCTTCCGCATCCAAACCCTTGATGGCAAGAAACCCTTTGAGGCCTTACCGGGGCAGACCGCCATGCTCTCAGTGATTCCTTATGGCGAGTGCATGTTCTGTGTTTCCTCCCAAGGTGAGGACTATGTGGAGTTTACGGTTAAGAAGGTCGGCTACGTCACGGAGCGGATGCATTTCCTCTCTGTTGGTGACAGCGTAGGTCTGCGTGGACCTTATGGAAACTGGTTTCCCTACGAGGACATGAAGGGAAAGGACATCCTGTTTATCGGCGGTGGTATTGGCCTGGCTCCGCTGCGCTCACTTCTGACTTATGTTCTGGACCATCGCGAAGACTATGGCCGTGTTGATCTGGTTTATTCTGGATCGACCAAAGACGACCTTATCTTCCTGAACGATATCGAAAATGTCTGGCCGACCTATCCGAACACTCATATGCACGTTAGCGTTTATAAAGGCACTGAGGGTTGGGACGGTGAGGTTTGCTATACGGCTCCATTCCTTGAGAGTTTGGGCATTGAGCCGGAGGGTAGGATTGCCGTACTCTGCGGCGGTCCCAGCCTCTTCAGAACCTGCTTGCACAGCCTGCTGGAAAAAGTCGGTTTTCCGCCGGGGGACATTATCACCACGCTGGAGATGAAAATGAAGTGTGGCATTGGCAAATGTGGCCGCTGTAACATCGGCAGCAAATACATCTGCCTTGATGGTCCGGTTTTTTCGATGGCTGAGCTCGAGGATATGCCTTGGGGCGCACACTGAGTGTGATTTGAGGGTGTAAGAGAGTGAGTCAGGTCACTTGTTCGGATTCACTCTGACGTTATAAACAATCAGGTACCAGGCAGTGAATTGCCTGGTACCTGCATTTAGGAAGCCTTGATTCATTGTTTGTATGGCAGATTGTTGGTCAGTTTACCTGGGTTTTTGGAGCTTAATGAAGTTTGTTGCGACGATATATGCAATGAATAAATCTGTGCTTTCCTTGTAAGTGTAAAATACGAGTATCCGCAAATTCCCGACGTTTAAGCCAAGTCAAAAAAAAGGAGCTGCTATGCATAAAAGTATCAGTGATACCTGGTCGTTTGAAACGAAGGCGATCCATGCGGGTCAGGAAGAACCTGACAAAGCGACTGATGCCCGTGCGGTTCCGATCTACCAGACGAGCGCCTATGTCTTTCCGAGCGCAGAAAGTGCTGCTAGACGATTTGATCTGAGCGAACCGGGAAACATCTATTCACGTCTGACTAATCCTACTTGTGATGTCCTAGAACAACGTATTGCGGCCTTGGAGGGTGGAATCGGGGCGTTGGCCCTATCCTCCGGTGCTGCAGCATGCAATTATGCAGTACTAAATATCGCCAGGGCTGGGGATCATATCCTGTCCGATAAGTATATATACGGTGGAACATTCAGTCTCTTTCAGAATACCCTTTGCGATCAGGGCATTGATGCCAGCTTCGTCGATGCTTCCGATCTTGAGGAGGTAGCCTCAGCCATCCGCCCTGATACAAAATTGATTTTCGTCGAGTCCTTGGGTAACCCACACTCGACGATCGTCGATATCGATGCCCTTTCCGAACTGGCCCATACGGCTGGGATCCCTCTGATTGTGGATAACACTTTCTCCACACCCTACCTCTTTCGGCCATTTGAACACGGAGCGGATATAGTTGTCCATTCAGCTTCGAAATTCATTGGTGGGAGTGGTACGAGC
>JAIRUT010000096.1 GCA_031254255.1 Coriobacteriales bacterium | reverse complement strand
CAGGACGGACTTTGAGATAGTGACGAACCGGGAAATGAAGAAGATTTTCAAAAAGACCAAACAGCGCTAGATATTACCACATTATTTTTTGGGCAATCCCACAGAATTGGGCTGCCTACCAGCACTTTTGGCAAAACACTTCGCGAGAAGTGTCAAGGACGGGTATTTGTAACCACTGCATAGGGCAAGGGTTTTTTTATTCTAAGCTTTAGGTTGAGCTATGGTTTTTTTGGCTAAAAAACCATAGCTCGTGCAGGAGCTGATCTCATGCCAGCTCACTACCTTTTCTATAGATGTCTTCGCGTTTGGCTATGCTTAGGGCTAGTATCAGCAATGTGCTGTCCTCGATTTTTGTGATCAACCGGTATTTGCCTACGCGATAGCGCCATAGTCCAGTGAACTTTCCTTGCAGTGATTTGCCGTGGCTGCGTGGTGCTGTTGTTCCTTCCAGATTTGCTTCGATCCAGTCGAGGATCTGCATTTGTGTTGTTCGGTTGAGTTTGCTGAATTGTTTGTCAGCTTTTGGGCTGAACTCGAAATGGTAGTTTTTCACGCTACGGACACTTTGTCTTTCAAGCCGTAGCGCTCGCGCATGTCGGCAAGTGTATAGCGGGTTCCATCATCTTCCGCCAGCGCATCCTCCGCCAGCTTGATGTCGTACTCATCCTCCATGCGCTCGATCAAGGTCTCTTTAAGGAAGGTTGAAAGAGGCACTCCATGGAAATCAGCAAAGGTCTTGAGCGCCGCCTGCTCGTCATCGGTCATGCGAACTGAAATAACAGCCATATCATACTCCTTGCACTACACTTGTATGTCATAATGGTAGTGTACTACAAATGTAGTAGAATTTGCAAGAGCAGGTAGTCATCATCTGCGGGGGAAAACCGATAAAATGGTCAGTTGTTGATTGATGCTGTTGTGAGGGTTGGCCAAAGTATTGGCAAACTTGTTATTCTCCCTCATTTAGTTATTGTACTGAATAGATGCACCTCTTGCTGGTACTTTAATATTTCCCGCTGGTGCCTCCTTTGGCTGAGACATTATTTAGGATCAGATGCTTAGTTTCGATGAAGTCAGCTTCAGATATTCCGGTGCCTCTCGTTTGGCTTTGAGTGCTCTGAGTTTGAGCCTCCAGCCCAGTGAGTATCTTGTCTTGCTCGGTGCCAACGGCTCGGGAAAGTCTACTTTGGCGCGTCTGGCCAATGGGCTGCTGCTGCCCGAGAGCGGTGCGGTTCGTCTGGACGATCTGACCAGTGCGGATGAGCGTACCTTATTGGAGTTTCGACGTCGAGTTGCCTTGCTGATGCAAGATCCGGATGATCAGATCGTGGCCACCACCGCTCAAGCCGAAGTAGCCTTTGGCCCGGAAAACTTGGCTCTTCCACAGGAAGAGATAGCCGACCGGGTCAAGCGTTCGCTACAGGCTGTTGGACTGGAAGGGTTTGAGGAACGTGACCCGAATACCCTCTCCGGTGGCCAGCGGCAACGCTTGGCGATCGCTGGCGTGCTGGCCATGGAGCCAGACTATCTGGTTTTGGATGAACCGAGCTCTATGCTGGATGCCGAGGCCCGCGCCGACTTGGCAAAAACCATCGAGGCTCTGCGCTCCCAGAGCCGGGGCATCTTGCATATCACCCACGACCTGAACTTTGCCCAGCTGGCCGACCGCGTGGTTGTTTTGGAGGACGGCAGACTGGTATTTGATGGCCAACCAGAGGAGCTGTTTGCCGACACGCAGGCCATGGAGGACTGGCATCTGCTCGTCCCTGGCCTGACCGCTTGGCCGAAAAATCCGCAATCTTGCGTAGATGCCCTGCGCATTCAGCTCAAGGATGTCAGTTTTTCCTACGACGTTCCCGAGAAGAAGGAATCCAAGAGGGGCAAAAGGAGGAAAGACAAAGAGATTCCCCAGAACAAGCAAGCCGAATCGCAGCCTCGATACACCATCAGCCACCTCTCCCTCGATATTTCCGTTGGTACGTCCACACTGATATCCGGAGTCAGCGGAGCTGGTAAATCCACCCTGCTGAAGCTGATGGCCGGGCTGCTTAAACCTACGAAAGGCACGGTCACTTTCTCGGATGAAAGCCCATTGCGCCCAGGCGCTACAGGCTTGGTCTTTCAGCATCCGGAAGCCCAGCTCTTTGCCAGCACAGTGGCTGACGATATTCTCTTTGGCCCAAAGAATCTGGGATTGCTGAAGAGTGATGCCGAAACCGACTGCGTCACCCAAGCGCTGGCCAGTGTCGGCTTGGAGGCCACTTATGCCAAACGCTCACCCTTTGCCCTCTCCGGTGGGGAGATGCGACGGGTAGCCATCGCTGGAGTGGTGTCCATGCGTCGTCCCTTCATTCTCTTTGATGAGCCCACTGCCGGGCTTGATGCCCAAGGTCGGGCATTCATCCACGGGTTGATCGCCAACCTGCTTGAGCAGGGTACGGGCGTCATCGTGGTCTCCCACGACACCGAGGACCTCATCGATCAGGTCGATCAGCACCTGCGTTTGGAGGATGGGCAGCTATGGCAATGTTGACCCGGCCTTGTCTGCCACCAAGCTATCATCGCCTGCACCTGAAAGACGGTCAGCCATGGCGCTCATAACTCCCTTTGGCCAATATGTGGGCGGCGACAGTATTGTCCACCGTCTGGATGCCAGGCTGAAACTGCTTCTTTTGGCGACCTTCCTGACCGGACTCTTCTTGGTGCAGAGCGCTTGGGGGATGCTGCTTTTCGTCGCCTTGCTGATTTCCACATATCTGGTAGCCAAAGTGCCCTTGAGCCTTGCTCTGCGTGGTCTGAAACCCCTGTTCATCATCCTGGCTTTCACGCTGCTGGTAAATTCCTTCAGTTTCAGCCTGACCGCCGGGGTGCCGCCAAGTTGGGAAGGTGTTGCCCTGATCGGGGGCTTTGGCATCAAACCGGAAGGCGTTCTTCGCGGCGTTTTTCTGACAGTCCGGATCATCGCCCTGTTCAGCGCCAGCTCCCTCTTGACTTACACCAGTTCCTTGGTGGCACTGAGCGATGCCTTGGTTCAGCTGCTCAAGCCCTTGGCTCGGATCAAGGTACCGACTGAGGACATCGCAATGATGTTCTCGATTGCCCTGAGGTTCATCCCGATCACGACGGCCGAGGCCGAACGTATCATGCTGGCTCAGAGTGCCCGCGGCGCCAAATTTTCCGAAGGCAGCGTGTTGACGCGGGTCAAGGCCTGGATACCGGTGCTGGTGCCACTCTTTGTGCGTCTCTTCAAGCGCGCCGATACCTTGGCAGCAGCGATGGAAAGCCGTTGTTATTCCGGCCAACAACGCACGCACCTGAGCAACAAACGTCTGAAGATCCTTCAGATTGTTCTAGTCATGATCGTTTCCGCCGCTTTGGTCACAGCGGGAATTCTGCTCTAGGCAAGCATAAACAGCCAAATTTATAGAATTCATGATTTCCAAGCCATTTTGCAAGGAAATCCCTCGCTCATTCGTGTTATAGATGATAGGGAAGTGTTCGGGAAGCAAGGATTTGTCCAATGCATAGCATCGGGGCTTTTATTCTGAACAGTGTCAAGCAGGTTTTGACGGAGCCGGCAAAGGACATGATACCCGGGATAGCAACAAGATACAGGACGCGTACTGAGATCAAAAGTTGACATAGAACAGGTTGTTGAGGAGTACGGAGACACGGTATGGCGGGTCTGTGTGCTCTATTTCAAACAGACGCCAGAAGCCCAGGATGCATTCCAAGAGACGATGCTCAAGTATTTCGTCAGTGAGACCGCCTTCAGGGAAGAGGAGCATAGAAAGGCCTGGTTGATCCGCGTGGCCACC
>JAIRUT010000016.1 GCA_031254255.1 Coriobacteriales bacterium | reverse complement strand
GGATCCCGTGAGGTTTTGAACCGTCAGGCAATCCGGGCTGGTGGCGAAAGTGGCGGCGGCGGCATCCCCTGTAGCAGCAATGGCGGGAGCGACAGCGGCAACGTCCCCCATGGCATCCCCTGTAGCAGCAACCGCAGGGGCATCCCCGGCAGATGCTCCGCCCAGCTGGGCGTGCGCGTCTGGAAAGACCAAAACGTCACCGGCTTTGATCGCCTCGGCATCCTCAGGATCAGCAAAGACCAAGGGTAGGATTCCGTTGTTGATCAGATTGGCTCTGTGAATACGCGCGAAACTCTTGGCCAGCACCATCCGGATTCCCAGATAGAGCGGAACCAAGGCAGCATGCTCGCGGCTTGATCCCTGACCATAAGTGTCACCGCCGATTATCGCAGCGCCCGCGATATTGCTGCCCTGGGCAGCCTTTGCCTTAGCCGGAAACTCGGGGTCGATCTTCTCAAAGCAATACTCGGCCAGATGCGGGATATTCGAGCGGTAGGGCAAAAGCCTGCTGTCGGAGGGCATGATGTCATCGGTGGTGATGTTGTCTCCGGCCACGAGCACCACGCTGCCCTTGATGTCGCTGCCGGTCGGCACGGCCCGGCCACGCGGGAAGGGCTTGATGTTCGGGCCCATAACCAAGGCTGGCAGCTCGTCAGAATCAGTCAGGGCGGGCGGCTGCTCCACAAAAGAAGCGTAGGCGCTGGCAAAATCGGCAGTCAGGGTGGGGATCTTGTCCAAGTCCAAGTCGATACCCAAACCTCCGTGTTCGGCCAGCCCCTCGGTCAAGACCCCGGTGATGGCAGAGATGGCCGCTGTCTCCGGACTGACCAGATAGACATCGGCATCACTGGTGCCACTCCGACCCTTGAAATTGCGGTTGAAGGTACGCAGGCTGACTGCCCCACTTTTGGGACTCTGCCCCATCCCGATGCAAGGCCCACAGGCGCATTCGATGACCCGGGCACCGGCGGCAATCATGTCGCTCAGAGCACCATTGCGCGCCAGCTCGGCCAGAATGGCTGCCGAACCAGGGGCAATGACCAAGCTGACCTTGGGGTGGACGCGCTGCCCGCGCAGGATAGCAGCCACCTTCATCAAGTCGGAATAGGAGGCATTCGTACAACTGCCAATGGCCACTTGGTCAACCTTCAGCGGGCCGATAGTCGAGATGGCCTCGACATTATCCGGACTGTGAGGCTTGGCTGCCATGGGCGCCAATGTGGAGAGGTCGATCTCCAGCATCTCGTCGTAGACAGCATCAGCATCCGCCGTCAGAGGCACCCAGACTTCCTCGCGACCTTCTTGGGCCAGAAAGATGCGGGTGTTCTCGTCTGAGGGAAATATCGAAGTGGTGGCACCGAGCTCGGCACCCATATTCGTTATCGTCGCCCGATCGGTAACGGAAAGCGTTGCCACGCCATTCCCGCAATACTCGATTATCGCACCCACGCCACCTTTGACACTGAGTTGGCGCAATACTTCAAGGATGACATCCTTAGCGGATACCCAAGGGCGCAGCCGCCCAGTCAGGCGCACACCAATGACCTTGGGAACCGTCAGCGAATAGCTGCCCTGAGCCATGGCAATGGCCACGTCCAAACCACCGGCGCCGATGGCCAACATGCCCAAACCGCCACCTGTGGGTGTATGTGAGTCACTGCCCAGAAGGGTCTTGCCGGGAATACCGTAGTTTTCCAGATGCAGCTGGTGGCAGATGCCGCCACCAGGTTTGGAGAAGATGACGTTATGACGGGCGGCCACGCTCTCGATGAAGGCGTGATCGTCGGCATTCTCGAATCCGGTCTGCAAGGTGTTATGATCGATATAGGCAACCGAAAGATCTGTAGCCACCTTGCCGATATCCATGGCCTCCAGCTGGAGGTAGACCATCGTTCCCGTACTGTCTTGAGTCAGGGTCTGGTCAATGCGGATGGTGATCCTCTCGCCGACTGCCAACTTGCCAGCCAGCAGATGGTCTTGCAAAACCTTATAGGCCAGAGTCTGGTTCGTTCCGGCCACGTTCGTCATAGCGCTCAATTCAATCTCCTATTGGTTTATTCTGGCTTCCTGTCAGGTTTCCCCGCAAGGCTTGGCCGCCAAGCTTTCTCTCAGCTTTTCCCAGTCTGACTAGCAGTAGTGTTCGTTTTACTGCTTGCCGAGCAGCTTCCCAGTCCGATGGCCGCAGTTGGCACCATCAGGGCCAAAATCAAGACGATAGCAATCACGATTGTGAATATCTGCTTGGGAGACAGCTTTCTGCTCTCTGTTTGCTTGTCAACTGTCGAAGCTTTGCTGACGACAGTGGCATTCTTCCTGGCGCTGCTGCCCTTGCTCTTGTTTCTATTCTGGTTCTTCTGACTTTTATTACTTTTTTGACTCATCTTCCCACCATTGCCTTTGATCTTACGCTGAAACACAGCATTGATCAGCCCTGAGCCACCTGGTTCAACAGGTGTGAATCATGTGGCTCGATTTCCCTTGCAATAAACCCCTGTTCTCAAAATCCTAATCAAGCCCGCAGCTTCAGACGCATCTCTTCCGTTCGGGCAAAGACCCGCTTGACATCGACACTATGCAGGTGGTGCCCATTATAGAGAATCTCACCACCGACCATCGTCATCAGGATATTCGCTGGACCGGTTGTGTGGACAACTGCTGAGTTCGGATCATGCGTCGGTGCCTGAGAGGAATTGGAGAGGTCAAGGGCAATGATATCGGCGCATTTCCCGACCTCCAGCGACCCCACCTGATCGTCCACACCCAAGGCCTTAGCGGCACCCAAGGTGGCCAGGTTGATCATCTGGCTTGCAGTCAAGAAGCTGGCCCGCTTATTCAAGGCCCGTTGCATGAGCAGCGTCAGCTCCATCTCGCCGATCGGGTTGATGGTCTCGGTGGCTGCTGGTGAATCGGTACCCAAACCAACACGCAGGCCGGCCTTGAGGAACTTCGTAACCGGCGCGACGCCCATTCCAAGCTGGGCATTGCAGCGTGTACAGACCGCCACGGCAACATCCGCTTCTTCGAGAAACTCGATGTCCTCGTCGTCAACATGCACACAGTGGATAGCCAGTATGTTCGGAACATCCAAGATGCCCCAGTTCAGGATGTAGCGCACTGGCGACACACCGGTTGCCAGCCAAGGTGGCATATCGATGCCATAGCCGCGTTCCTGCTCCGTGGAGTGCACGGAAAAAGGTGAGGATCCATAGCGGATAAACTCGTATTCTTCCTGCGAGCCAGCCAAATGGACGGCGACGGGAGTACCATCGGCGGCGTATTCGCTGATATGTTGGAAGACCAGGGGATGGCAAGTATAAAGGGCCTCCGGAGAAATACCTATCCGCTGGTATTCAGGATTTGCACCAGAGCGCCAAGCGGCGATGTCAGCATAGGCGGCCTCCAGGGCCGAATCAACCTCGGCCTTCTCCATCGTCCCGACCTCGCGATAAAAAATACCACGCAGGCCGACAGCTTGAGCAGCTCTCAGAGAAGCACCCGTACTGGTGATGTCGGCAATCGTCGTGATACCGCTACGGACCGTCTCCAAAGCACCCAACAGAGCGCTGTCTTCCCAGTCTGCCGGGCTCAAAACCTGCTCCTTCTCATTCAGCAGGAACTTCCACGGTGCATAGGGCACGTCGTTGATCAGGCCCCGCATGCAGGTGTATTCCAGATGCGAGTGGGCATCGACAAAACCGGGCATTATCACCGAAAGGCCAAAATCGAGCGTCGGCTCATCCGGGTAGAGGCTTTTCAGTTTTGTGGCATAACCGATATCAGCTATGCGACCATCCTTAACATAGACGGCACCGTTTTCAATATGTTCCGATGAAACGGGCAGGACATAACGAGCAAGCAGAAGCATCTTCAATCCTCCGTTTGGTATAAGCCTTTAACTTATCCAGTATAGCGTAGATTCAGGGCTTCCTATTTCAACTGCCAGACAAAAGCTTTGCAGTAGCTCTGGGCATTGCCCTTGATGATTCCCCACAATGAGGGAGGAGAAGACTGGTACTTGGCGGCCCAACCCATCCCTTAGCCTTTCTGGCGCAGGCGCAGCTCCTCGGTGAGAGCAGCCATCTGCTTTTCAGTCTTTTTCAGACTGAATACCATGATCAGTACATAAACTAACAGGATCATCCACATCAGCGCATAAGCAATGATCACGTAGGGGGCAGCACCCAGTACAGTTTGGTATATCTCACTCAGAATCGGATCCATATTATCTCCTCATTAATCCTCTAGCTGGGCTTTTAGGTCTTCCAGTTGCAGGCGCAGCCTCTGCTCGCGCAGACGGAAGCGGTAGATGCCAAAGGCAACCATCAGGATGCCGAACATCGAAAGTAATAATGGTAGGAGCATGTCCGGCGGCAGACCGGAATCAGTGCGGAAGATCACAGGATGGGTCCTCGTCGGAATAATGCGAGTGATCAAGAAACTGATCGGCGCATTGACGGCGGCAATGACCCCAAAGACAGCTGCATAGGTGGCCCGGCGCTCCGGGTCATCAAGGGCCCTACGTAAGATGAAGTAGGCGATGACCATCAGCGTTAAGATGAAGTAGGTGGTCAGACGAGGTTCCCAGGTCCACCAGACCCCCCACTCATAGCGCTCCCAGAGCATGCCGGAGGCCATCGTCATGAGCACGAAGACCAAGGCGATCTCGGTAGCGATACGGGCGCGCAGATCATATTTTGGATCCTTCTTGACGAGAAAGATGATCGAATAGATTGCCGTGAAGAGCAGAGCAATGAAACTGGTGATCGCCACAGGCATATGGAAGTAGAAGATCTTCTGGGAAAACAAAAGCTGATAATCGACGTGGACGCCACCGATCTGTGCGAATACCTGAAGGTCCACGCCTTTGACCATCGGCGCTGTTGTGAAGGCCAGGACAAAGCCTGCGGTGGATAACAGCGCACCCAGCAGCAATGCCATCCAAGCCAGGCTGTCGAATATCGTTCTTTCTCTCATCGTACCCACAACTCCTTTTGCAGTCGCTTGCAGAAGCATTAGATCATGTATATCAGGCCATAAGTCATATATCTCAGTTGCTGATCACAAACTCGTAAAGGAACCAAGAAAGTGCCAGCATCACCACATCGTAGCCGCCAGCCAAAGCCAACGAAGTTGCAAATGTGCCCACCAGATTGTCCCCGCCGACAACAACCACGGTTGTGGCCGCCACCACGGCATGCAGCAGCGGGTAAATTATTGGAATGAAGAGCAAGGCCAGCAGCACGTCCTTGCCGCGGGCATTGCTGGTGATGGTAGCCAGCAGGGTACCCACACCGGCGATGCCGATGCTTCCCACCAAGAGGGGCAACGAGGCCATCCAGAAGCTCGGCGCCGGACTTGAGATGGTCAGGAAGAAGAAGTAGAAGAGCGGCAGGCTGATCAGCTCCACCAAAAGCAGGAATATCAGGTTGGATGTGGCCTTGGAGAGAAAGATCAAGGAGCGGTCCATGGGCATCAGAAGAATGCCTTCAAGGGCGGCTTCCTCCTTTTCTGAACTGAAGGAACGGTTCAGTCCGAGCAGGGATGTGAAGACTATCAGCGCCCAGATCAGGCCACCGCTGACTTGGAGAATGTCGAAGCCCTGCGCGGCCTGGGACAGCGCCGCACCGAATATAACCAGCACCAAGAGGGCGTAGATGCCCATGGAGGTAAGCATCTCACGGGTTCGGAACTCTTGGCGCAGCTCTTTGCCCAGAAGCACCCTGAACTGCTTGAAAGCACTTGGGCGAACGATGGTCAGTTCAGCCATCAGATGCCACCTGCCCCGACACTATTGCGGTAAAACTCCCTGAAGCTTCGAACATCCAGCTCATCACGCTCGGTAAAAAGGGCGACCTTGCCTTGGGCCAGCACCAAAAGATGCGTTGCCAGGGCAAAACCATGATTCAGGTCATGGCTGATCATCACAAGATTCTTACCAAAGCGCAAGCGCTCCAACAACCTGTCCAGGATCTCCACAGCGTGGGGGTCGAGACCAGAGTAGGGTTCATCCAAAAACAACAGGGCCGGATCCGGGACCAAAGCCCGAGCAATGGCGATGCGCTGGGTCATACCGCGTGAGAAGCCGCGTACCGGATCATGACGGCGGGCGGTCAGCTCAACCAGCTCCAAAAGCTCACTGACTCGGGCCTTGGGGTTTTGCACCCCATACATGCGGGCAGTAAAGAGCAGGTTTTCCTCTGCGGTCAGATCCGGATAGAGCATGCTCCGGTGCGAGATCAGACCAATCCGACTGCGCAGTTCCTCGGGTTTCTCCCGCACATCCAAGCCGAGCACCTCGACCTTGCCAGCACTGGGCCTGGCTAAGGTGGACAGAACCCGCAGAAGCGTCGTCTTGCCAGCCCCATTGTGTCCGAAAATCGATAGGAAGGCCTGCTCAGGCAACTCGAAACTGACATTATCCAAAGCCTTGCGCGAACCGAAGCTCTTGCCCAAGCCCTCAGCTTGGATCGCCAGCGCCAGATGGATATCCGGAGCAATAGCCACGGTGTCTGTCACTTTGCCTCCCTGTCAGAACGTTCAGACTCCCCATCCCCGCCAGCACCGGGCAGGTTCCCATCCCCGCCAGCACCGGGCAGGTCCCCTTCCCCACCAGCACCGGGCAGAGCCTTCGCAAAGACGGACCGGCGCTTCCCGATCGAAGCGATCAACGTTCCGAGCACCAAAAGGGCAAAACCGCTCCAAACCAGGTTGATCAAAGGATTCACCTTCAGCGTTATCTGTTGGGATACGTAGGTGTTGGTCGAGGCATCCTTCGGAAAGGAGATAGCCATATAGAGATCCTCGTACGGCAAAGAGAGAATAGCGGCAGTGGACTTACCGCCGATTTGATTGAATGTCGGCATCAGGAAGCCCAGCGACTTGCCATTATGAAACACCTCATATTTCAAAACGACCAGATTCTCGTTTCCGTTACCAGTGGTATCCTCAAGCTTTACGGTCATATAATGCAGTTCATAGCCTTGAATGTTAATGGTCTGTGGAAAATCGCCAATATCACCGGCTTTCACAACCTCGGTGCCATACATGGAGGAGCCGATCAAGCCCACCAGGATCATCGCCATCGACAGATGCACCAAAAACCCGCCGAACTTAGCAGACTGATGATAAAGGATACGGAAGAAGGCCTTAACGGGATTCTCCTTTTTGTCTGGCTGGACAAGAGGTCTGTTCTTCATGGCAGTCGATATCGTCCGCCCCAACATAAACAGAGAGTTGAAAAAGAGCACCGAGGCAACCAGGAATCCCAGCAAGGTCAGAAGGTAGAAGTAGGGCGTGGAGAGGAACTTGTTCATCGCATCACTAGCCGCCCCATTGATGAAGAGAATGTTTTCATAGGTCGGCACCAGATGGACAAAGAAGAAAATCAGAAGCCCAACAAAGAGGACCAGTGAGAATATGCCTGGAACCACCATCTTCCTGAGTGTTTTCCTGCCATTGGCCCGACCCCAGGCCAACAGGGGACAAACAGCGATGATCGCGCAGTAAATGACTGTCAATGGCCTGGCAATTCCGTCGTAGTGACTGGCTACCAGAGAAGAGCCAAAGAGAGCCGGAATGACAGTCATGCCGGTTATCACAAGGGCAAAGACAAGCATCAGGATGTTGTTGAAAAAATAGGCGACGTCTTTGGTCATCAGGCTCTGCGCACCTTCGCCGCGGCGATCTGGTTTGAAGCTCTTCCAGCGTATCAGCAGGAGGATGGCACCCAACAATACCGAGACAAGGATCATCACCAGGAAAAGATAGAGGGAGGGCAGATCCTTGGAAAAGGCATGGACGCTGTCGACTATGCCCGACCTTGTGATGAAAGTTCCAAGGATCACGAAGGCAAACGCCAGGCAAGCAGACATGATGCTCCAGCGTTTGAAGTCCCCACGCTGGCGATAAACCGTGAAGCTGTGGATCAGAATCAAGGCCAGCATCCAAGATAGCAGGCTAGCATTCTCAACGGCATCCCAAGCCCAATAACCGCCCCAGCCCAGCTCGGTGTAAGCCCAAACGGCACCCAATCCAATGCCTATGCCAAGCATTAACCAAGAAACAATGGCATAGCGAAAGCTCTTCTGCATCCAGAGCTTAGAAGCATCATTGGTGATCAGGGCAGCGATCGCATAGGCAAAAGGTATAGTCAGTCCAGCGTAGCCGATGAACAGGGTGGGCGGATGGATGGCCATGGCCCAGTGCTCCAAAAGTGGATTCAGGCCCCATGAACTGGCAACTCCGATCAATTGGCCGCTGGCATCGAGATATGAGGCAGGTGTTGCCACAAATGGCCTGTTTGATTCAGAGAGCACCAGTATCATAAGGAAGATGGCCAAAACGACTTGGGAAACCAAGAGCGCCAGATTGTCCAGCTTCTCCAGTTTTCTTATATTCCGGATGGCAATAACCACATTGAACAAAGATATCAGCCAAGCCCAGAAAAACAGCGACCCGGCTCGACCGCCCCAGAGGCCAGAGATCTTATAGAGCAGGGCCAGTGCTGAAGTCGAATTGCTATGGTACTGGGCAACATATTGGATTGAATAATCCCCGGTCACGAAGCCATATAAAAGAATTCCGCAGCAGATGGTCAATATCACTGCAATGAAGATCGACAAGATGGCTCCGGCGAGTAGGAGAGACCTCGCAGTACCTGTTGGTGCGTCCGCAGATTTGCCTGTGCCTGTGCCTGTACCTGTGTCTGTGCCAGTCGGCAATGGCAACTGGCCAGCTGCCAGCTGACCCGTCGAGGCTTTTCTGGCCGCTCGCGTAGCTGATCCAAACAATGCTGACCCAACTGTCA
>JAIRUT010000080.1 GCA_031254255.1 Coriobacteriales bacterium | reverse complement strand
TGTGGGCAGCTGCATGGGGTGATTCTGTGATCTTTGCATAGCAAGGGTGAGCAGAATCACCCCATGCACTGCCCCTGTGGAGTGATGGGTATAGATCCTTCGCTGCATTCATAATGATGGAATGGCTAGAGATACCGCCATCAAGATAGGCTATGTCAGCCATAGTTGCCCCCTGTTCGATTCGCCCCTTGCGCGGACACGCAACCTGCAACGTTTGCAACACCTCAACACCTAAAGTGCTGAAAACCCCCGCTCCCATACAACAAGAACAGGAAACTCACAGGTTTATTATCCGTTTGTGTGGATAATAATGCTGCCCAGACGAAAACTTGTCAAGTAGCATTCACAACTTTCTCCAACACATTCCGGTTCATGGTCGGTTGTCACAACCACATTCATGTGGTGGGCAGGGTATGGATTGATTCTGCGATCTTTGCGCAACAAGGGTGAGCAGAATCAATCCATTCCCTGCCCCCGAACAGCAAAACAGCACATTAAGCTGGCTACACACTGCACATGAAACAGTCTACAGAGAAGCAACAATAACCCAGCTGATCACCTGCCAAATACACATAGCACACCGCACGTGAAACAGTTAACAAGTAGGCAACTGCGGCATCCCAAAGAAAAGCCGCCCGAAAAACTTCGGGCGGCTCGTTAATTCGCATATTCCTATGCTTGGATCAGGCGGCCTCTTCCTGGGCCTTCCTGGCTACGTCTACCAAAGCAGCAAAGGCACCGGCGTCATTGACGGCCATATCGGCCAAAACCTTGCGGTCCAGCTCTATTCCTGCGCGCTTCAGACCATTCATGAAGACAGAATAGGACATGCCGCTCAGGCGGGCAGCGGCATTGATGCGGGTGATCCAGAGACGGCGGATCTCCCGTTTCTTGTTCCGGCGGTCCCGATAGGCATACTGCAGTGAGTGTTGGACCTGCTCTTTGGCTACCCGATAGGAGCGGGACTTCGCGCCATAGTAACCCTTGGCACGAGCCAATACGACACGACGTTTTTTCTTGGCAGCAACTGAACGTTTAACACGCGACATCAGACATCACTCCCTACTATCTAAGACCAAGGTTGCGGGCAACCTTTTTGTAATCGGCGGCAGCGAGCTCAGTTTCATGCCGGAAGTTACGCTTACGTTTTTGAGATTTCTTCTCCAGAATGTGACTTTTGTAAGCCTTGGCACGCATAATCTTGCCTGTGCCAGTCAACCTGAAACGCTTGGCTGAGCCCTTATGCGTCTTCATCTTGGGCATTCTTGTTCTCCTTATCCTTCTTCTTCTGAGGTGCCAACAACATGAACATATTTCGACCCTCTAGCTTGGGCTGATTCTCGATTGTGGCTTCTTCTTTGAGGTCGTCGGCCAGTTTTTCCAAAATATTCAAACCGAGTTCCGGATGAGCCATCTCACGCCCGCGGAACATGATCGTCACCTTGACCTTAGCTCCATCGTCCAAGAAGCGAATGATATGTTTTTTCTTGGTTTGATAATCGCCGACATCGATTTTCGGTCGGAACTTCATCTCTTTGATCTCGATCTTGGTCTGATTCTTCCGGGCGACCTTGGCTTTCATGGCCTGCTCGTACTTGAATTTGCCGTAATCCATGACTCTGCAGACGGGGGGATCGGCCTCGGGGGCCATCTCCACAAGATCAAATCCCTGATCATCAGCAACTCTCTGGGCGTCTGCAAGACTGAAGATACCCAACTGAGAGCCATCGAATCCGATCAGACGAACTGTTGGAGCTGTGACCTCCTCATTCAAACGCGGCTCGTAAGCAGCTATATTGCACCTCCTACTAAATACTTCCTACTGAATATTGATAGAAATAAAAAAAACCTGTAGTAGTCAAAATACCGACAGGTCTCCAAAATCCAGATCAATTCACTTGAACTCATATCGTTTAAACGATTAATGACTGAGGCGAATCGAAACTATTCTCTTGCAGACCAGACAGCAGCTTGACCAGCGCCATAAGGTGGGGAGCAAACCTCCCACTTCTGACTTTCCTGTTGCGCTTACACACAAACAAAACAGTCGTTACTTTAGCATAAAAGTCTTGTCCGTGGCAAATTGGGAAGCATTTTATCCAGCATTGCCGCTAGCATTGCCACTAGCACTGGTACTGGTGCTGGTACTGTTGCTGGTACTGGTGCTGCTTCCCTGGGCATCGCCCTTGGTTTTGATAGTTGCCTTATCTGCTACGCGAACATTGATATATTCCAACGCTTCACCATACTCCTTTCTAAAAGCCTCGATGACCTTCTGCTTAGCAGGCACATCCTCAGCCACACCGAATGAGACCTCCAAACCATCCTTCATCGTGAAACTTGTGGAAATCGCGTCATTTGCGGTAAAACTCTGGATCTGCCCGAGAAAAGCCGGAGTCAACTGGCCAACGATGGACAGCACATTCAATACTCCGGCATTTGCAACATCATCTTTGGAGATTGGTCCTGCTTGCACGGCAGCACCTTGATTGTTAATGCTGATTTTAGGTATACTGCCCAATAGTTGGACAAGCTGCTTGGGGGTCAGTGTGCTCATCTCGCAAATCCAATGATCATCGTCGGAGACTAACCAGAGACCCTTGCCAGTACTCTCCTGGAAGCTACTTACTTCGACAATCGCAATTGGCTGGCGCTCCTTGATCTGGACAACCAAGGTTGAAGGAAAAACACGCTTGACACCGACATCTTGGATCCACGGCTCTGCTTGCAGGCGTTCAACTATGGCCTTGGAGTCGACGCGGAAAAAAGTTGCTCCCGTCGGAATCTGCACCAATGAAGTTAGCTGATCCTCTTTCAGATAACTCATGCCATCAACCTTCAGAGTTTTGATGGCCAATACGGGAGAATAATAGAGAACAGCTCCAACAGAGAAGAGTAAGACAATAGCTACCATAATGATTATGGAGCGAAAAAAGAGCTTGCTGTGCTGGTGTCGCTGTTGTTTGCCACGGCGCTCACGCTCCTCACGAACTGTTCTCCCCGTGACTCCAGAATCCCTGCTTGAAATTGAGGCTCTAGGATTGGCCGATGACGAGCGCAAGCGATCGCCGTCCCTGCGATAAGGCTGACCATCAGAATTCAGAACTCGAGTACTCTCACCGTCCTTCACCCGACGCAAACGATAGTCAGAATCACTCTGACTTGTTGGCCTGTCGATTGGTCGACGATTTCCGGATACTGACAGGGACGCCCTGTCTCCACGTACTGGCGATCTTGTGTTGGACGTGGTAGATGAGTAGCGACGATCTGAAGGTCGCTCAGACGGTGACGGCCTTCTGGAAGCTCCCGACTGCTGCCCAGGCTTTCTGGAAGCACTCTGCGATCCTGTGACAGGCCTGTTCGATCCTCCCCTTGAGGCATTGCGCCGATCAGGAGAAACCGAGGAACCTGATCTCTGTTTGGAGCTCTTGTCCATAAC
>JAIRUT010000076.1 GCA_031254255.1 Coriobacteriales bacterium | reverse complement strand
TCTTTTCATAAGTGGCTGGATCAATAATTTGAATACCGTCAAGGTTGTAAGATCTCAGCAGCTCATTGTCAGCTGCAGAGATTACAACCAGATCAGCGATACCCAGCTCATGGGCCTTGACGGCCGCTTCCAGGGTGCGAGGGTCGCGGCCTTCGGGCAATACTATGGTCTTCTTGTTGGTTTTGGCTCGGGCAATGGTGCGATCAAGGAAGTCACTCATCTTGGCTCCTGCCTTTCTGATGGCCTTGGCCATCGGTACAAAAATTGTTAAAAACACCCGTCCACACTCTGTGGGCTCACTGGCGAAACCAATGGCCAATTCAGTGTGCGTCAGGGAAATATGAATAAATAATAATAGAGTAAAACTCTCCCTGAGCACGTGGGGAAATATTCAAAACGTTATACTGCGATGAGAGCTGGGCTGTAATACGGCTGCCATAGGTGGTTTGCTTGGGTACGGTGAGGAGTGTGCCTAAAAGCGTTACGTTACAATAGTAGGAGAAAAAATTATTTGTTTGTATTGAGATAAGCTTGGAAACAGACAGGAAGGCGTCATGGATCTTCATATGCTGCATGGCTTCGATGCTATAGTCATTGGTGCTGGTTTTGCTGGTTCTGTCGTTGCTCGGGAACTGGCCGAGCGCGGTGACAAGAAGGTTGCTGTATTAGAAAGGCGTCCACACATTGGTGGGAACGCCTTTGATCGCTTTGATAGCCAGGGTGTCTTAATCCATGAATACGGCCCACATATCTATCACACAAACTCAGGGCGCGTCCATAACTATCTCTCGCGGTTTGCTGATTGGAATGGCTACAGCCATGAGGTTTTGGCAGATATCCACGGCCAGTTTATTCCAGTTCCTTTTAATATGAACTCCATTGCTGCCAGCTTTGATAAGGAGAAGGCCGAGACTCTGAAGACTGCATTGCTGGATCGTTATCCGATCGGAACAAAGGTTACGATTCTTGAGCTGCGTGAGCAGAGTGACATTTTACTCAAGGAGCTGGCCGACTATGTCTACGAACATGTCTTCGTCCACTACACTATGAAGCAGTGGGGTTTGACTCCGGAAGAAATCGACCCGGCGGTCACGGCTCGGGTTCCGGTGCTTGTGGATATAGACAACCGTTATTTCCAAGACCAGTATCAGGGTCTGCCAGTGGATGGTTATACAAAGTTGTTTGAAGGGTTGCTCGATCATCCGGGGATCGAGATTTTTCTGGGAGTCGATGCCACAGACGGACAGGTTATGCGGTTTGTGTGCGATAAGGGGAGTGCTGGAGGCGACGGAGATGACTGTTATCTAAACGCAACAGAAGCGGTCGACACGAACATGTATGACCAGCCCTCAAAGCCCTTTCAGGAGATCATAATCGCAGGTCAGCCATATCGAGGACTACTTGTTTTTACCGGTGCCTTAGATGAGCTGGCCGGATATCGCTTTGGCCAACTGCCTTATCGCTCCCTTGATTTCGTCTATCGTAATTACCCGCAAAAGCACATGCAGCCTTGTGGGACTATCAACTATACAGTCAGCGAAAACTATACGCGAACGACGGAATATAGCTGGCTGACCAAACAAGACATAGATGTCACGACCATCGCTGAGGAATATCCTTGCGCCTTCACTGACCCAGCAAAACAGATTCCCTATTATCCAATCTTACCGGATCAGAACCAGGCAGCTTACAATCAGTACTGCTCGCTTTTCACCAGCCTCAAGAACTTCTATCTGGCTGGACGTCTGGCCGAATATCGCTACTACAACATGGATCAGATTGTTCTCAGGGCGCTTGAGCTAGCCGATGAGATTTTGGCGGCTCGCTGATAATGCCGATGACGTTGGTGCTGCTCTAAGGAGGTTTCAACTGAAATGAACACCCTGATCACTTTTGCTGTGCCCTGCTACAAGATTGCGGAGTATCTAGACACCTGCATAAGCAGTATCCTCGATGGCGCCCAAGATTATCTGAACAGGATCGAGATAATTCTCGTGGATGATGGATCTCCTGACCCCGAGACCCCTGCTGCTGTCGACAGCTGGGCCGAGCGTTTACCGAATCTGATTCGAGCTATTCATCAGGAAAATGCCGGTCATGGCGGGGCCGTTAATACTGGATTGAAGAATGCTCAGGGACTTTTCTTTAAAGTTGTTGACGCCGACGATTGGCTGGATGCTCAAGCCTGCTCGCAGCTTATGCAGCACTTGACTCAGCTTGTCGAATCAGACAACGCTCCGGATCTGTTGTTGGCAAACTACGTCTACGAGAAGGCCGACAAAGGCAAGCAGCGACGGATCAGCTTCAAGGGAGTCCTTCCTATTGGGCGTCTCTTTGGCTGGGAGGATGTTGGTCACTTCAGGTCTTACCAAAACCTCCTGATGCATACCGCTTACTATCGAACCGAAGTGCTACGTTCCATTGGGCTGCAACTGCCGACCAAGATTTTTTACGTAGACAACATCTTCGTCTATAGACCTTTGCCAGCCGTGAAAAGTCTCTATTATCTGGATCTGGATGTCTATCGTTACTATATTGGACGAGATGGCCAATCAGTCAGCGAATCCACCATGATCTCTCGTATTGATCAGCAGTTAAAAATTACTCGAGAAATGATCGACGCCGTCCAGTTGCAGGCGGTGGAGCCAAAGCGGTTGCGTAACTACATGCGCCATTACTTACTGATGATGATGACGGTCTGTTCGGTATTTCTGCGCCTCTCTGATCTGGAGGATGCCGAAGAGCAGCGTAAGGCTATATTGGGTTACCTCCTGGAAAAAGATCCGGGCACCTATCGCCGGATTCGCAACAGCTTTATGGGCGTAGGTGTTAACTTGCCAGGCCCTCTTGGGCGCAAGTTTGCAATCGCCAGCTACCGCGTGACTCAAAAGATCTTCAAATTCAACTGATCCTTATTGCCGTTTTGGAAAATCTGAGAATCTGATGAGGAAGGACTTGATGCGAGTTTGGGCCGCCAGGATCTTGGTCTTCGTGGTCTTTGCCATCAATGTCTACTGTGCGCTTCTGTTTGTCTTCTTTCCGGAAGGATCGATGGCAGCTTATGAGCTGACGGGCGCTTCGGGCAGGGTCGCCCTACAGGGCATAGGCGTCGTCTTTATGATGTGGAACTGTACGTATCCACTGGTCATCCTAAACCCCCAGAAATACCGGGCACTCTTCACGATAGTGATTGCTCAGCAGATTGTAGGACTGATCGGTGAGAGCTTGATCCTTATCCATTTACCTGATGGCCACGCATTGTTGGCGCAGGGTATACTACGATTCATCATTTTCGATTCGGCTGGCCTGGTGGGTTTGATAACAGCCTTTTTGTTGTCTCGAAAGAATTGGGGAGCAAAATATGGGTAATGATAAGAGTTCAAGCGCTTTTATAGGTCTTGATGCACAGTCTGGCGTTGATCTAAAGTCTGATACTGGCCAGACTCTTGCTCTCAACCCGGCGCAGCGAGTCATTGTTGCTTTAGACTATACTGAGCCAAAACAGGCCATGAGCTTGGCCAAGCAGCTCAAGGGTCAAGCGGTTTGGATGAAGGTCGGTATAACGCTTTATTATGCTGCAGGCCCGAGTATTGTCGCGGAGCTTAAGGCTCTAGGTTTTAATGTATTCGTCGACGCCAAACTCTTTGACATCCCGCATCAGGTGCATGGCGCAGCTATCAGCCTGACGCAGTCCGGGGCTGATCTCTTTACCGTTCACGGACTCGGTGGCTTAGAGATGATGCAGGCGGCCGCAGAGGGTGCTCAGGAAGCAGCAGAAGTTGCTGGCAAGCCCTCGCCCCGTGTTGTTGCCATTACTGTTTTGACGTCCATGGATGAGCGGATGCTGGCACGCACAGGAATCATGATTGGCCTGCGTGAGCAAGTCTTGACGCTGGCCTATCTGTCTCAAGAGGCCGGTTTAGATGGCGTCGTTGCCTCACCCTTGGAGCTGGAGCTACTGCGCAGCAAGCTTGGTGAAAAACCCCTGATTATCACACCGGGAATTCGCCCCTCAGATGCCCAGATTGGGGATCAGAGCCGTGTGGCGACACCATCCTTGGCAATAGCTGCTGGCGCCAACTATCTGGTAATCGGGCGTCCGATCACAGCAGCAGCGGAT
>JAIRUT010000014.1 GCA_031254255.1 Coriobacteriales bacterium | reverse complement strand
CTTCTTCCAATACCATAACGCCGCCAAATGGGTGATACCGCTGCTGGTTATCAGTGTGCTCTTGAATCTATCGCCGTTGCTTCCCATCATTGGGGTCTCCAGCCATGGGGCGAGGAGTTGGGTCATGATCTTTGGGCAGCAAATTCAGCCCAGCGAGTTTGGCAAGATCACTACAATTTTAATGATGGCTGCGCTGGTCAGTTCGCGGCGGGAGATCCTGAACAGTGTTAAGGAGTACCTGAAGTGCTTGGCCATCCTGATGATCCCGATCGCTAGCATCATGCTCCAACCTGACCTCGGTACCTCTATGGTCGTCTTCGTGATCGGCCTTGTGATCCTCTTTATCGGCGGTGCCAACCGGCGATTCCTGATCATCACGCTGATAGTCATAGTCATCTTGGTCTTTGGGATACTCTTCCTGGACCAGTTTCTGGGTGCCAAGCTGGGACGGGATGTCCTACTCAAGCAGTATCAGGTTGATCGCCTGCTGGTGTTTTTGAACAATGACCGTGATCCCGGAGGACTCGGATATAACCTCCAGCAAGCTAAGATCTCTATCGGCTCCGGCGGTCTGCTCGGGCAGGGTTACATGAGCGGTACGCAGTCCAGCCTCGGCTTCCTGCCGGAGGCTCCAACAGATTTCATCTTCTGCGTTCTGGCTGAGGAGTTTGGCTTCCTTGGTTCCCTTGGGTTACTCTTTCTCTATAGCCTGCTATTGGGTCTCTCCCTGCGGGTGGCAATGAAGGCTGATGGCTTCGGCCGTCTGATTGTTGGCGGTTGTATGGGCCTTTGGATCTTCCAGATTATTCAAAATATTGGAATGACTTGCGGTTTGATGCCAATTACGGGTATTCCTCTGCCCTTCTTCAGCTTTGGGTCATCCTTTATGATAGTAAACTTCATGGCAGTGGGCTTGATTGTTTCTGTTCATGCGCACAAAATGGAACAGGAGTCCAAGCGCCTGCTGGCCTAAGGGTAGCCGTGACGCTTATGAGAACAGGAAGGGTTTGAGCTGGATGGGCAAAGAAGAAAAGACCAAACATCTGCCGGTCAGTCTCAGGGCGGTGTCCAAGCTGCTGAGCGGTACAACCGCAGATTCTCAGGGCAGTTTGAGCCTGCGCCTGATGATTGACGAGTCTATTGACCCATTGCTGCTCAGGGCGGTCAGGGAGCGATTCCGACCGCAGAATACAAATATCGAGATCGAGCTGGTAAGTTATTTCGATCGGCTTCCGACCGCCGGTGAAGGCTTGGTGGTGGCTGGAGCTTATGCAAGAAAGAGGCCCAAGCCGGTAGATGCATCCCTGACTGTGATCTTTGCGGCCCATTCTGAGCTGAGCTATCGACTCTTCAGGCTTTCCTCCCGTCAGGTGCCGACTCTTGTAGTCAGCTTGCATCCGGATGTCTTTATGTCCCAGGTTGATCCTGACAGCCCGGAATACAGTGAGGCTTTGGAGCAACTTGTCAGCGTGATTGTGGAGCCGGTGCACGGGATCGATAGATTTTACCGTGGGTTTTTTGATCGCAGGATCGGCCGCGGGGTCGTTACGGCTGGTGTTGGTGCCGACAAGGGCTTCGACGACCTCTTCCAGAGTCTGGCCAATCGTATATTGCGCGAGTTTCCGGACTCTTCACTGGCCTGGGCCCTGAGTTTGGACTTTGTCCGTCCGGCAAAAGTCACAGACATCATCCATGCCAATTCAATCCAAAATGGTGTCATCTCCTTGGCCTTCTTCCTGCCCGGAGCTGATCTACCCATTCTGACCCTGAACCAGATGCGTATGTTCCTACAGATTGCTGCGGCCTACGGGCTTAAACTGAGCTTCCAGCGTTATCGTGAGTTAGCGGCCATTTTGCTGGCTGCCTTTGGTTTTCGAGGCTTGGCCAGGTATTTGGTGGCACGTCTGCCGATGCTTGGCTGGGCGCTCAAACCGGCAATTTCCCTTGGCACGACATTTGCACTGGGCAGGGCAGCAGATATATATATCCAAAGACTTGTTGCTGCTGATGAGAAGTCTGACCGGGTTTCGACGCCAGCGCTGGAGCTGGGGCTGGAATTGGAGTTGGCAAAACTTGGCTTGAATCCAGCCGATCTGGAACTTTTTGATTCCCCTGACGATTGGGATGGCGATATCAACGAAGCGTTGGGTGTTTGAATGAAGAGGCTTGAAAACGGTGAAGGCAGCCAGAGCTGGCTTGGAGGCAGTGAGAGCAATCAGCCAGGGGCTGCAAGCAGTGAGGTCAGTCAGTTCTGGCCACTGATCGAGGGTCTGTTGAGGAATGTCGAGCGGCCCTCTCGTTACATCAACCATGAATATCAGGTCTGCCACAAGTTTGAGGCTGACACGGGCTATCGTCTGGCTTTGGCCTATCCGGATACCTACGAGATCGGGCAGTCCAACCAAGCAATAGCCCTGCTCTACGAGATAGCCAACGGTTTGGATGGTGTGGCGGCTGAGAGGGTCTTTCTGCCTTGGGTGGACATGATCGCCGCGATGCGTGAGATCAATTTGCCACTGACATCCTTGGAGTCCAGCACACCGCTTTTTGACTTTGACCTGCTGGGTATTACCATTCCCCACGAGCTGGCAGCCACCAACATATTGGAGATCCTCAATCTGGCCGGCCTACCATTGCGAGCAGTTGACCGGGATGTGACTCATCCCTTGGTGCTGGGCGGAGG
>JAIRUT010000013.1 GCA_031254255.1 Coriobacteriales bacterium | reverse complement strand
GAACCATGCGCGTCTGCCAATTCCGCCACACCCGCATCCGCTGTACAGGATACGCTGCCAACAAAGTGAACATCAAAAATGAGTTCGTATTCGCGACGACCTGTCCTCTGGTAACTCTCTTTAAAACAAACCATAAAACAGAAGCCGTCAAGTAACAGTCGTATCCGCAAAGCGGTATGCTACCATAAAGTACCGCAATAGCCAAGCAAAATTTGTATCGGAGTTGACCGCTAGTGCCTTCAGAATGCCCAAGTGTTGATATTCACGTTCATGTTTACCCTCAGAAAGTAGCTGAACGTGCCGTGCAAAGCGTCGGAGATTTTTATGGTGTCAAGATGACACGACGAGGTTTGGTTGACGATTATCTGAATCTACGTGAACCTTCTGGAATCAAGACCAGTGCAATCCTCTCGGTGGCTAATAAGCCAGAGTTGGTGACTTCCATAAATGATTTCATTGCTGAAATCTCAGCCAATGATCCCAGTATGATTGGCTTTGCTGCCATGCACCAGGACTTCAATGACATGGAGGCTGAGGTCGAGCGTTGCATAGCCCTTGGGCTTAAGGGGTTTAAGATCCATCCCGATTCCCAAGCTGTAAATATCGATGACCCACGTCTGATGCATTTCTATGGACTTATCGAAGGGCGACTGCCCCTGACGGTTCACGCTGGGGATTATCGCTACGATTATTCGCATCCTCGACGCATACGCGAGGTGCTGCATGCCTTCCCAAACCTTCGCTTGAACACGGCGCACTTTGGCGGTTGGTCGATCTTCGACCTTTCGGTAGAATATCTGGAAAATGAACGCAATTATATGGATACCAGCTCTTCAATGATTTGGCTGGGTTTGCGTCGGACAAAAGAGCTGATAGAGCACTACGGAGCTGATCGTGTCATGTTTGGGACTGACTTTCCGATGTTTGACCCTGCAGAGGAGCTCAGATTGTTGCGTGCCTGTGGTCTGAGTCAGCGTGATTTGGAGCAGGTTTGTTGTCGCAGCGCAGAGTCTTTCCTGGGCATGGATCTGGTTTAATGCATAAACTGTCGCGCATTCCCCATTTCCATCAAACTTGGCGCCATCAGGCCATTTGGCAATGGTTTGCCATGGCGGGCGCGATCAGCGTCATCTTGATCGCACTGCTGCTATGCTTCAGTAGCATTACCAGTATCGTTACCGCTGGAGTCGAGGGGGCGGCGATCACTGCTAATGCTTTGGTTTTGCTGCTTGCAGCACCAATCCTCTATCTAATTGCCCTTTCCTTTTCCAGCTTGCCCTTCTGGCTACGCGGAAGGGGGGCTCCGTGGGCCATCGTAGCCCTGGCCCTGACTTGGGAATGCCTGCTGCTGCTCATAGTGTTTGCCAGCTTATTCCAAGTTACCACTGTTAACCAGTATGTTCCGGAGTTGCTTCGTGGCGGATCTTCGGCCGTCACAAACGCTGCAAACGTCACAAACGCTACGAGCACCACGTCGGGCCTCTATCCATACGTTTTGCTGATCCCATGGCCAACTCTGATCCTGATGTTGGTTGCTGACGCTATACTTGGCTCCATGCTGTTCAGAAAGACGCTGATCATGCTGCTTTTTTCGGCTTTCTTGGCGGTGCTGCTGTTTGCCGGTAGCGGCTCTCACTTGCTTCAGCTTGGGGGCGAGCAGGCATTTGCTGAAAGTGGCTTCCAACTGCTATTGCCCAATGGCCGGCAGGTTCTGGCCATCTTCTTGAACTGCCTGCTCTTCGCCTTTCCGCTGCTGCTCAGCTTACCTTTCTTGAGGCGGATATCCACAGAAAAATCACAATTTCGCACTAGAGCCATTCAGCGTCGGGATCAAATCGCTATCGCGCAACGGTCGGAAGCATCGAAACAGGCTTCAAGACGCATGATCCAACTGGTTACGCAAAGTGTTGATCCGAAAGCCGGATGCGTTGCGATCTACATGGCCATTGGATCTGAGATCGCGGTTGATGTCTTGATGCTCGGTCTGGCTAAAGCCGGATATGCCCTTGTCTATCCAGCTATAATCAATTACAAAGACAAAAACCAGATGCAGTTTTTTACCACGCTTGGATCGGAGACGGTGGACTTGGATAGCCTGCGATTGTTCTCAACACCATTCAAGACAAAAAAACTGGAGGACTTTGCTAATCTTAGGGTGGCACCTACAGATCAGCTGAGCGCGATCATTCTACCTGGCTTGGCCTTCGATCGCGGCTGCAATCGCTTGGGCTACGGTGGCGGTTATTACGACCGATATATCTCTCGCATCGGAAACAAGCAGACCAAGCTCTTTGGTATTTGCTTTGACGAGCAGGTTTACCGTTCGATTCCAATCAGCAAGTATGACAAACGACTAGATGCCGTTGTCACTCCAAAAGAGCTTCACTTGCGTAGCAAACGGGTCAAATATTCAAAACAGCCCGCAACTTCTCAAGAAAATTCGTAGTGACGACTCTTTTTTAAAGTGAATAATCAGTGAGTAGAAGGAAGGCCAAATGATCGAACGTTACAGTCGGGCGGAGATGTCCAACATTTTCTCCTTAGAGAATAAGTATCGGATCTGGACTGAGATCGAAGTTTCAGCCTGCGAGGCCCAGGCCGAACTGGGACAGATAGGGGTCAGCAGCGAGGAAGCCGCTTGGATCCGCAAGCATGCGGACTTTGATGTTGACCATATCGATGAGCTGGAGGCGACCTTAAACCATGACGTGATCGCCTTCCTGACCGACTTGGGTGAGCATATCGATGCTGGTATTGAGCCCGGAAAGCCCAAGCCCTCGCGCTGGGTACACTATGGTATGACATCTTCGGATCTCGGGGATACCGCACTTTGCTGCCAACTGACAACGGCCAGCGATCTGATCTTAGCCTCAATAACTCACCTCGGCGAGGCCTGCAAGGAACTGGCCTTCAAGCATCGCGATACGCTCTGTGTCGGTCGGACCCACGGGATCCATGCCGAGCCGATGACCTTAGGTATGAAGTTCGGCTCTTGGGCTTGGGCCTTGAAGCGTGCCCATCAGCGCATGGCCGAGGCCCGTCTGGCGATCGCCACTGGTGCCATATCCGGTGCCGTTGGCAGCTACTCCAATATCGACCCCTTTGTGGAAAGCTTCGTCTGTAGCGTCTGGGGATTAAACCCGATCC
>JAIRUT010000009.1 GCA_031254255.1 Coriobacteriales bacterium | reverse complement strand
GAGATGAACAAGAAAGAGATCGCCCGCCTCGTGGAGAACTGCACGAACCGCTATACGGTCGGGCAGATGGCCACGATCCTCGACGGCATGAAGGCTGCGGGCTTCCACTACGCCACACTGGCTGGGGTTACGACCAGCATCTACGATGCTACCGTGCCACCGCAAAAGCAGGATATCCTTGATGTCGCGGACAAGAAGGTCGCGGCTATCGATGCTGATTATCAGATGGGTCTGATGAGCGCCAACGAGCGCCATCGCCAGGTCGTAGATATCTGGAACGAGGCCAACGATGCGGTCGGTGAGGCCATGGCGGCCAACTTCGATCGCTTCAACCCGATTTACATGATGGCCTTCTCCGGCGCCCGCGGTGACATCAAGCAGATCCGCCAGCTGGCGGGCATGCGCGGCCTGATGTCTGATCCGAAGGGTGAGATCATCGACCGTCCGATCAAGGCGAACTTCCGCGAGGGGCTTTCGGTCTTGGAATACTTCATCTCCACCCACGGCGCTCGCAAGGGTTTGGCTGATACGGCCCTCAGAACCGCTGACTCCGGTTACCTGACCCGACGTCTGGTAGATGTTGCCCAGGATGTCATCATTCGCGAGCATGATTGCGGCACCGAGGACAGCATCCTCTACGACCTGCTGGACAACAAGGGTGGCCCGGACCGCAACCTGATCGGCCGCTGCCTGTTCGAGTCCGCGGTTGATCCGCAGACCGGCGAGATCCTGCTGGAGGCCGGGGAATACATTCCCTCCCTTGAATCCATCAGCCAGCTTTGTGAAGCTGGATTGGAAGCCGTGCGGATTCGCACCATCATGACTTGTCATGCCCATCGTGGTGTCTGCCAGAAATGCTACGGCTGGGATCTGGCGGCCTCGCGTCCGGTAAACATTGGTACTGCCGTCGGCATCATAGCCGCCCAATCCATCGGCGAGCCGGGCACGCAGCTGACGATGCGCACCTTCCATACTGGTGGTGTCGCCGGTGAGGACATCACGCACGGCCTACCGCGCGTCACCGAGCTCTTCGAAGCCCGCCGCCCGAAAGGCCAAGCGGTACTGGCTGAGATTTCCGGCACCTTGCATGTGGAAGATGACCGCAACAACCGAACCTTGAAGATCGCTAACAAGCTCGGCGACTTCCGGGAGTATGTGGTCACCAGTCGATCCACCCTCTTCAAGGACATCGAGGATGGCGTCCAGGTGCAGGTTGGCCAGCAGTTGACCAAGGGCTCCGTGAACCCGCACGACCTGCTGCGTCTGACGGACACCAACAACACGCTACGCTACATCGTCAGCCAAGTGCAAAATGTCTACATCTCCCAAGGCGTGGACATCAACGATAAACACATCGAGGTCATTGCCCGACAGATGCTGCGCAAGGTCTCAGTTACCGATCCCGGTGACTCCGGCTATCTGCCCGGTAAGCAGGTCGGTGCCTATGAATTCAAGCTGGAGGCCGAGCGGATAGCTGCTGAAGGCGGCAACCCGCCGATCGCCAGTCCGCTGCTTCTCGGAATCACCAAGGCCTCACTGGCCACCGAGAGCTACCTTTCGGCAGCCTCCTTCCAAGAGACGACGAAGGTCCTGACCGATGCAGCCATCGAAGGCCGCTCCGATGACCTGCTTGGTCTGAAGGAGAACGTGATCATCGGCAAGCCGATCCCCGCCGGCACTGGTCTGAAGGTCTACCATGACGTGCCCCTGACCTACCATGGTGAACTGATGAGCGGATCCCGTCGTCCCCGTTCCGAGGTGCTGCCGGATTACGCTCCGGACATGCTGCGCGAGCTGGAAGCCAGACTCCCACAAACGCCGAGGTTCTTGCCTGAGGGCGCGGAGTATTCAAACCTCACAACTTCCGCACTGCGCTATTTGGAGCTGGCGAACTCCAACTCCGACATGCCGCGTATCGACCTGGAGGCCCTACGCCTCTATATCTACGATGATCTCGGCGTCTCCCAGCGCTGGGCGAACAAGTTCTCCGAGTCCGGTATAGAGACAGTCGGCGATCTGATCGGTAAGAATGAGGAGGAGCTGTTGCGCATCGAGGGCATCGGCGCCAAGGCTTTGGAGGAGCTGAAGGCCGGTCTCGAGGCCCGAGAGCTGCTGAGCATTCTCGACTATCACGACATCGCCGAAGAGAACGATCTGAGCAGCATGATGAGCGTGATGTTCTCTGCAGATGATGAGGGTTATTACGCCGAGGGTGAGGTTCCGCTGAGCTTCAGCGCTGATCCCGTCGACGATGAGTATGGCAGTATGATGGCGCAAACCAGCAATCAGCCAGATGATGTCGAGTATCAAGAGCTCTTGGGCGCCATGGGCCTGAGCCTGGACAAAGTGGATGGCCCCAAGGATGAAGGTCTGGCAGAGGGCGAAGAGTAAGCAGCTTCAGCGCCGACCTTTTGATAAGGCAACAAAATAGTAGACATGAAGAGGGAGAGGGTGGCATCGAAAAGATGTCACCCTCTCTCAGCATACTCCATCTCCTTCAAGTGCAGTGCGTTGCGGGTGCTGCGTAGTGAACAGTGCTCGCAGAGCCGGCAATCCATCATCTGATCATCGCAGCCGACAAAGCGCTCTATGGTATCGCGCTTTTGCCCTGCCCTGAACAGGCAGTCACCGACCAATGCGCGCGTTGCCTCAACTGCGAAATATATTGTGTGCTTCTTCTTCCAAGGTACGCCATCCAAGGCAACCAGAATGTCTTCTGGTTGGATCTTCAGGGCTTCCTTCCAGGTCTTGCCATGGAGCATCTCACAGATGGCGGAGCCAGCGGCAATCATGGCCAGGCAGCCATGGGCCTGAAAACTGACGACTTCAAAGATCTCGCGTTCGTAATCAGCGCGTCCAAACAGACGCAGGAAGACCGTTTCGCGCTTTGAAGAACCTACGCTGGATGTGCAGTTAAAGTCTTTCGGCTTTCCGGAGTTCTTAAGATTGGCAACTATGGCAAGCAGGGTTGACGAATAGGCATCGATACCTGAATCGTTTTTAGATTGCTGAATGTCGGGTGTGTGGATTATCGCCCGGTTCTTCAATTTCCTGTAAATACCACGTTTCATATGTAACCTTTCTTTTCTAATCTGAGTCGCATATTAGTATTTAAGTAAGATTTTATGGGGGAGCGCGTTGAGTCTCTTACCCTGTTTCAGGTGATTTATGTTTGGATTGAGGAAAACAGTATCCAAATCCACCACCATTGAAACAAAACAATGACAAAATCTTATATATAGAGACTTAGGTTTTATAATCGTAATGCGATATAAAAACCCTAACAGGTCACACATAACAAATCAAAGGTATGGAAGGGAATGGTAATTAATGGCAAAGATAATTGGAATCGATTTGGGTACGACAAATTCTGCAATGGCGGTCATGGAAGGTGGCGAACCGACCATCATCGTCAACGCTGAAGGCGACCGCACCACTCCGAGTGTCGTCGGTTTTCGTAAAGATGGGGAGCGTGTTGTCGGCAAGGCTGCCAAGAACCAGGCGGTGACAAACCCCGAGAACACCATTTCATCCATCAAGCGATTCATCGGACGTGAGTTCAAAGAGACCGCCAGCGAGCGGGACACTGTGTCCTACAAGGCGCATGCCGGCAAGGACGGCCGCGTGCAAATCGACATCGACGGCAAGGACTTCACCCCGGAAGAGATTTCGGCGATGGTCCTGCAAAAGCTCAAGGTCGACGCGGAGAAATACACCGGATCGACGATCACCAAGGCAATCATCACGGTTCCGGCCTACTTCAACGACTCTCAGCGCCAAGCCACAAAGGATGCTGGACGCATTGCTGGCCTCGAGGTTGAGCGCATCATCAATGAGCCGACGGCCGCAGCGCTGGCTTACGGCTTGGACAAGGCTGGCAAGGATGAGAAGGTGCTCGTCTTCGACCTCGGTGGCGGTACTTTTGACGTCAGTGTGTTGGAGATCGCCGACGGCGTCTTCGAGGTCCTTTCGACCTCCGGGGACAACCATCTCGGCGGTGACGACTGGGATCAGCGGGTTATCAACTGGCTAGCCGACAAGTTCCAGTCGGACAACGGTATTGACCTGCGGGCGGACAAGATGGCTCTGCAACGCCTGAAGGAAGCCGCCGAAAAGGCCAAGATGGAGCTTTCCTCCACCCAGCAGGCAAATATCAACTTGCCCTTCATAACTGCTGATGCCAATGGCCCCAAGCATCTTGATTATTCACTGACGCGCTCAGAATTCGAAAAGATCACTGACGATTTGCTCCAGCGCTGCAAGAAACCTGTTGAGACTGCTTTGAAGGATGCCGGTTTGAAGATCGGTGAGGTCGCTGAGGTTATCCTCGTCGGCGGCTCAACCCGCATGCCGGCTGTTCAGGAGCTGGTCAAGAAGCTAACTGGCAAGGATCCGAACATGAGCGTCAATCCGGACGAGGTTGTTGCTTTAGGTGCGGCCGTCCAAGGTGGCGTGCTGGCTGGCGATGTCGAGGGTATCCTCTTGCTGGATGTCACCCCGCTTTCCCTCGGTGTGGAGACCATGGGTGGCGTGATGACCAGGATGATCGAGCGCAATACGACCATTCCGACCCGCAAGGCAGAGATCTACTCCACGGCCGCCGACGGCCAGACATCGGTGGAGATCCACGTCCTCCAAGGCGAGCGCGAGATGGCCTCCGGCAACAAGACGCTGGGCAAGTTCCATCTCACTGACATACCGCCGGCACCGCGCGGAATTCCGCAGATCGAGGTGACCTTCGATATCGATGCCAACGGCATTGTCAACGTTTCCGCCAAGGACAAGGGCACAGGCAAGGAGCAAAAGATCACCATTTCTGGTTCCACCGCGCTATCTGACGATGAAGTCGACCGCATGGTCAAGGATGCCGAGGCCCATGCTGACGAAGATGCCGCCCGCAAGGTCGAGGTCGAGGTTCGCAACACCGCCGACTCGCTGGTCTACTCCACG
>JAIRUT010000147.1 GCA_031254255.1 Coriobacteriales bacterium | reverse complement strand
AATATAAATACTGTTTTTGTCAGCCTTAATTCTACCTTTGTTTAGACTAGCTTCGCTCCTGCTTCCCCCGGCGCCAAGCTACTTGGGAAGCCTTGATTTATTCATTGTAGGCCATGTTTCCAGTACTTTAAACACAAAGATCAAGTCCATTAAAAAAGCTTGTCGAATTCTCTGATGCCATTCGTAACGCTGAAAGGTCTCTTTGCCTGAGTTTAAGCTGCAATGAAGCTGTTAAAATCCTTGTTGAGTTGAATAGTGTATTGAAAGGAAAGGACTGTGATGAAAACGATAGGTAAATCAACACTTTCCCGCCGGACATTCTGTAAAGCCAGCGGGGCAGCCTTACTGACTGCGGCAGGTGCTGTTTCCTTGAGCTCGTTGTACAGCTGTACAACCAAAAATGACAGTGCTGAACAGAAGCTGCCAGACAACGAAAAGATTGTCTGGAATGCCTGCAACGTCAACTGTGGAGGCAACTGCGCCTTCCAATGGCGCGTAGTTGACGGCGCGATCGCCTACATGGAATCAGACAACACGGGCGACAACAGCCTGCAGGCGCGGGCCTGCCTGCGCGGGCGGAGCATGCACAGATGGCTGAACCATCCCGACCGCCTGAAGTACCCGATGAAGCGGGTTGGCCAGCGCGGCGAGGGCAAATTCGAACAGATCAGTTGGGACGAGGCCATTCAGACCATTGCTGACAAGCTGAAATATACGATTGACAGCTACGGAAACGACGCCATCCATATTGTATATGCAACGGGAATGTATTCAGCAACTGGCAATAGCTCGGCTCGCCTGATGAATTGCCTGGGAGGATATCTGGGCCGACATTTCGACTATTCCACGAATATGCTCAGTGCCGCTATGCCCTATTTCTACGGCGACGACTTCTCTCCCTACGACAATGTCCACGCCTCGTCTTTCTCTGAGGCAGCAGCAAACTCTGACTTGATTGTAATGTTTGGCAACAGCCCTGCCGAAACCCGTATGGGTGGAGCCAATGCCACTTGGGACTTTGCGCAGGTTCGCGAGGCTGTCCAAGGGCGCGGCGGTAAGATCATCAACATCGACCTTCGCCTCAATGAGTCGGCTTCTGGAAGCACCGACGAATGGTTACCGATCCGCCCAGGAACTGATGCCGCCTTGGTTCACGCCCTGGCCTACGAGTGGGTCACGAATGATCAGGTCGACTTGGACTTTCTGCATAAATACTGCGTGGGTTTTGATGAGCAGACTCTCCCGGATTCCGCCAAGGGCGCCAACAAGTCCTACCACGACTATGTTATGGGAACCGGCTACGATAAGGTTGCCAAGACTCCCGAATGGGCTTCCTCGATCACCCAGGTTCCAGCCGAACGGATCAAACAGTTGGCGGCAGACATCGCTGCGGCCAAGGCGCCTTTCATCTGCCAGGGCTGGGGCCCACAGCGCCACACGAACGGCGAGGACACCTCCAGGGCTATCAGTCTTCTGCCCTGTCTGATCGGAAAAATCGGCCTTCCGGGCACGAATACCGGCCAGCGCGAAGCCGAGCCGCCGATCTATATGGTCGGAAGCCTGCCTGATGGCGATAATGCCGTGGAGCACTCGATCCCCGTCTACCAATGGCTAAACGCCATCGATCATGGCAAGGAGATGACAGCTCTAAACGCTGGCGTCAAAGGTGCTGACAAGTTGAACAATGACATTAAGCTGATCTGGAACTACGCCGGCAACTGCCTGACCAATCAGCATGGAGATATAAATTACACCCACGACATCCTGTCTGACGAGAGCAAGTGCGAGTTTATCCTCGTCTGGGATACAGTCATGACCTCCTCGGCTAAGTATGCAGACATCCTGCTTCCCGATGCCATGCGCTCCGAACAGATGAATCTTGTCAATCAGGGCTATTCCGAATACTATACTGGCGTATTGCTGGGTACGGCCGCCCAGGATCCTCCCTTTGAATGTCGTTGCAGTTACGATGTTATGACTGAGATCGCAGACAAGTTGGGAGTGAAGGAGGCCTTCACCGAAGGTCGCACGCATGACGACTGGGTGAGGTACCTCTACGAACAGGGCCGGGCGGACTATCCGGAACTGCCAGAATTCGATAAGATGATCAAGCAGGGAATATTCAAGAAAACCGTTGATCCAGCGATCGGCCTGAAAGACTTCCGCGATGATCCCGCGGCCAACCCGCTCTCCACTCCATCCGGAAAGATCGAGATTTACTCCGAGGCTCTGGCCAAGATCGCTGGGGAGTGGGAGCTAACTGACGGAGAGGCCATCAACCCGCTACCTGTTTTCACTCCGGGATTTTACGGCTATGGTTCTGTAACGCCGGAATTCCCCCTCTATGGTTGTGGGTTCCATCATAAAAGCCGCGCCCATTCCTCCTTTGGCTTTATCGAGGAGCTGCAAGAGGCTGCCCGCAACGAGATCTGGATTAATCCGCTTGACGCCGAGTCGCGTTTGTTCAATTCCGGCGATACCTGCTCGGTAAAGAGTCCGCGTGGCGAGATTCATGTCGAAGCCCGGGTCACAGCGCGGGTCATTCCGGGCACTGTGGCCATCCCGCAGGGTGCTTGGCACGATGCGGACATGGCTGGCGACCGGATCGACAAGGGTGGCTGTGTGAACACCTTGACTGCCTATCGTCCAACACCCTTAGCCAAAGGCAACGGACCGGCGCACTCAATGATCGTTCAAGTTGCCAAGGCTTAGCGAAGGAGCGAGAAATGACCCAGTATGGTTTTTATTTTGACAGTTCGCGCTGCACAGGTTGCAAGACTTGTGAGTTGGCCTGCAAGGATTACAAGGATTTGGACCAGACGACGGCTTTCCGTGTCGTCTATGACTACGAAGGTGGTTCGTTCAGCGGTTCAGGCAATCAACTATCGCAAGATGTATTTTCATACCACGTCTCGCGGGCCTGCAATCATTGTGATGAGCCGGCCTGCTTGGTCGCCTGCCCATCCGGTGCCTTCAGTAAGGACAGCGATACCGGTCTGATGGTGATCGACGAGGAAGTCTGCATAGGATTCCAAGCCTGCATCAATGCCTGCCCCTACAAGGCTCCCCGATTCAATAAAGAGACAGAGAAGGCACGCAAATGTGACGGTTGCATAAATCGTGTCAAGCAGAACCTGAAGCCAATCTGCGTGGAGGCCTGTCCACTGCGGGCCTTGGAGTTTGACGACATAGATGTGCTGCGCTCTAAGTATGGCGACAACGCCTCTATCGCACCGCTGCCCACTCCTGACGAAACCATGCCAAACTTAGTTGTCAAAATGGCGCCAGCAACCAAACCTTCTGGCGATACAATAGGTATATTGGCTAACCCAAAGGAAGTTGACTGAGAATAAATCATGATGCTGTCGAAACCAATCAAGCAAACGGAATGTGTGGAATCCCCGGAGCCTGTGGGGATTCCAGGAACTTCGGGGATCCCAGAACCCCCGGGGACATCGAGGGTGTCGGGGGTATCGGGGGTATCGGGATCCATGGATAATACGGGCCTTCTTGGATTTGTGGATTCCCCGGAATCCACAGAACATTTGGGAATCGTACTGCTTGCACAGAAAGTAGAACGTAAGGAGGCTGCAAAGTCTGTGAAACCATCTACGCTGGAACCGATAGAATTGCGAGAGCTGCTGGATGACATCGCCCTCACTGGACGCCTTTTCGGGACCTTGCTGTCCAACTCTCCAGATCGGCCAATAGCAGTAGAGATGATCGCCGCCATTGGCAAAGAATACCTTGTCGAAGGGCTGCGCGCCGAATACCAGCGCCTCTTCATTGGCCCCGAACACTTTCGTGCGCCTGCCTGGGGCTCAGTCTATCTGGACAAGGATTCAGTACTGTTCGGCTCATCAACTCAGGAGCTCAGGGCCTGGATGAGGAAACATGACATCAGCGCCTCAAAAACGGGAAACGAGCCGGAGGACCAGATCGGCAAGATGCTCCTCCTGATGGCTTGGCTGGCAGAAGAGAGACCGAAGCTACTGCCCGAATTCCTCTCGCAGCACCTGATGACCTGGGCACCCCGCTATCTGGAACTCCTGAAAGCGGACTCCCGAGTAGCACTGTATCGCGATGTATCCACAGAACTACAGGAGGCCCTGGCCGAATACACAGAAAAACTGGGAGTAAACCCAGTCAAGAGGCAACTCTTCTTCTAGCGGCAGGACGGGAAGCTAGAGTTTCCAAGCATACAGGGAAGCTCTTTTGCCCTGGAAACATTGGTTGTTCGCAACTGCTAGTTCTCAACCATTCTGTAGCCGACGCCGACTTCTGTTCGGATGTATTTGGGTTCGGCATGGTTCTTCTCGATTTTTCTACGGATATTGGCCATGTTTACGCGCAGGGCTTGGTTCTCATTGGTGTATGGCCCCCAGACTTGCTTGATGATGAAATCATGCGTCAATACCTTGCCGGCATTGCGGGCCAGCAGGACCAAGATTTTGTATTCAATCGGTGTGAAGTGCACATCTGATCCGGCCAGTGTTACCAATCGCCGCTCCAGGTCAATATGCAGTTGGCCAAAGTTTAGCTGCTTGATCTCTTCGCTATTTGCAGGGCGGTTGTTGCTGTGTCTGAGGGCTGTGCGGATCCGAGCCAGAAGCTCGTGCGTCCCAAAGGGTTTAGTGACATAGTCGTCTGCACCCAGATCAAGCGCCTTGACCTTCTCTTGCTCATGGCCACGGGCAGAAACTACGATTATTGGAACGCTGCTCCAGCTCCTGAGTTTTTGAATAACCTCGCTGCCGTCAATGTCCGGCAGCCCCATGTCCAGAAGGATCAGATCCGGCACCTCCGAGGCGGCCATAGCCAAGGCCTCGGCACCGCTTCGAGCCTTCACATATTGATAGTCGTTGGACGATAGCATGGAGGCAATGAAGTTGTTGATCGTATCCTCATCCTCAACGATCAGAATAAGCAGCTTATTGTCCAAAATCATCATCTCTCAAAGGTAGTGAGAACCTGAATGTGGCACCGCAGACAGCTGATGGCTCAACTTCAGCTTTGCGGGTCTCTCCGTGAAGTGCTCCTTGGGCAGACTCGTCGATTCGGCCACTTGGTGGTGCTGGTTTGCAGTCAAAATTGTTCAACGCCTCTATTTTACCGCCATGGGCATCAATGATTGATTTGCAGATGGAAAGCCCAATGCCAAAACCACGTAAGGCATCCGGACTGCTGTCTTTGCTGGGCAGGCCATCAAAGAGGTGCGGGAGATCGTCGGCACGAATGCCACTACCGAAATCCCGGATCTCAAATTCCACGGAATCTTGCACCCGTTTGACTTGGAGGCTGATCTCAGTGTTTACGCTGTTGTGTTTTATGGCATTTTCCAGCAGATTTATCAATACTTGTTCAATCAGAATCGGATCCATCGGCGCGATCAGGACCTCTTCAGGCACATGCACGGAAAGCTTGATCTCCGGAAAACGCTGACGGATGCGAGCTGCCGCCTCCGAGATTATCTCCTCCACAGCTTCTGAAGACTTCACCAGGCTGGTTCCATCTTCGCTGATCCTCGTGATCGAGAGGAGGTTTTCAATCATCCTGATCAGCCAGCTGGAATCATCCTTGATGTTCATGAGCAGCTTTTTCTTCTCCTCATCTGGGATTGAGTCACTGTTCTCCAAGATGGTCGAGCTGGCTCCGAGAATGCCGGTCAGCGGTGTACGCAGGTCATGCGAGATGGCATGCAGCAGGTTGCTGCGCATCTCCTCTTTTTCCGCCGTAACCTTGGCGTTGTACTGCGACGCAGAAAGCACCTGGCGCTCCAGGGCCAGGGCGGTTTGAGCGACTATTTGTTGGAGGAAGGACCTGCTGTCCTGGTTCAATTTATCTTTGGTGCAGGATAGGCCGATCACACCCAGGGATTTTCCCTGGGAGACCACCGGTATGTAGAAGGCTTTGGCGCCACTCAGCGTGTCCGTTCCCTGTCCGGCCTCTTTTTTGTTCAGGTAACTCCAGTTGGCAACGGCTTTCTCGTCTGCATGCATCAGGAATTCCGGATCATCGCCCGCAGCAGCCAAGACTGTTCCGGCATCTTTGCTGCCCGGATTTGTATAGAAGATCACCGAACTTCCAAAAAGTCTGGCCAGATAGTCATTGATCAGGTCGATGATGTTCTGGGTGCCTCTGGTAGCCAAGAGCTTGCGGTTGATATCGTAAAGCTTCTTGACACGCTGCTCACGTTGGACTGCCAAGCGAGCCTGTTTTTTCACCCTGCCCGTCAAGGTAGACGTGATGATGGCCGCGGCCAACATGATGACGAAGGTGATCGGGTATCCAGGGGCGATCGCATTGAAGGTGAAGTAGGGTACTGTATAAAAAAAGTTGAATAAAAAAACACTGATTATGGAGGAAAGGATGCCATAAAGAAAACCTTTTGTGAACCGCGATATCAGAAGCACCGAGAGAATATAGACCATGATGATATTCTGATCGCCAATAGCCGCCAATTTGAGTAAATAGGAGATACTGGTAGCCAAGGCGATCAGCAGGACAGAAATAAGCAGGTCTTGAAGCGAGAAATTGATATTCGCACTCCACTCCTCCCGCCAGTTGGCCTTCCAGCGAGCCCGCAGGCCGGCCTCTTTCTTGCTTGGCTTGCTATCGGGCATCACGTGGATCTCGGCATTTGGCAGTAGGCCAATCAGCCGTTCCTCGAAATCTGCCTTGAACCAACTGCGTCTGCGGTGTTTGCCGATCACGATGTTCGTGATCCCGGACAACCGGGCATACTCAGAAACTGCTGTGGCTGCATCCACACCGCTCAGCGTGACTATCTCTGCCCCCAGGCGTTCGGCCAGCTCCAGATTGGACCGTTTGCATTCTTTCTGTTCTGTGCTGAGGTCTTCTGGATCCATGTCTTCAACGTAGACCGCAGCCCAGGGAATATAGAAGGACTCGGCCATTCTGGCCGCCCAACGTATACATTTGGCCGACGAAGGCGAATGGCTCACACAGGCTATCAATTTGGCGTCGGCCAGCTTCTCGGATATCTGTTTGACATTCAGGTTCTCGTGGCTGATTCGATCAGCGGCCTTGCGAACGGCAATCTCGCGCAACAGACGCAGGTTGTCCCTGCTGAAGAAGTTGTCCATCGCTATTTCAGCACGGTCGGGGCGGTAGATCTTGCCTTCTTCGAAGCGCAGGAGCAGTTCGTCTGGTTCGACATCGACAATCTTGACCTTGTTGGCACGGTCAAAGATGGAGTCCGGAACTGTCTCGTTGACGGTGATCTTAGTAATGTCGCTGACAATGTTGTTCAGGCTCTCGAGATGCTGCACGTTCAAGGTGGTGTAGACGTCAATGCCGGCATCCAGCAATTCCTCGACATCTTGGTAGCGTTTTCTGTTGCGGACGCCGTTGGCATTGGTGTGGGCCAGCTCATCTACCAAAATGATTTTCGGATGCCTTCTCAGGGCGGCATCCAGGTCAAACTCCCTGAGTTCGATGTTTTTGTAGTTGATCCTTTGTGGCGGCAACGCGGGAATGCCCTCCAGAAGATGCATGGTCTCAGCCCTGGTATGCGGTTCAATGTATCCGGCAACCACATCAACACCATTCGAGAGGAGCTCATGGGCCTCGTCTAACATGGCGTAGGTCTTGCCGACCCCTGCCGCGTAGCCGAAGAAGATCTTCAGTTTCCCCCGCTTCTCATCGGACTTCGTCAGCTCACCCAGCAAACCTTCCGGATTCGGACGTTGCTCATCCATGCCAAACCCTCCCTGTCTATGTCAGTCCGTCCAGCTCAGCCCGTCCAGTGTCAGATTGACCTTCAGCACGTTGACCGACGGCTCACCGACAAACCCCAAGAACCGACCGCTGGTGTACTTATCTATGATAGCCTGCACCTGATCCTCACTGATGTTACGGGCCGCAGCAATGCGTGGCACCTGATATTTGGCGGCTGCTGGAGAGATACTCGGATCAACGCCACTGCCTGAAGCCGTGACCAGATCAATTGGAATATCTGCACTGCTGCCAGGATCAAGATCCTTCCACCAGTCGATCCGCCCTTGGACCAATGCCTGCTGCTCGGTGGAGTTGGGAGAGAGGTTGGAGACCATCATCGGCCGACCAATCAGATACTCGGATCCGGTGAACTCCTGCCCAATCAATGCCGAGCCATAACTTTTCTTGCTTCCGTCTTCCAAGCTGACAGCGATGATACTGCCATTGGCCTGCTTTGAAAAGGCCAGCTGGGCGATGCCGGTAACCAAAACGGTGTAGATCACTCCGCAGATCAGGGTCATGGCCAGTAGGCAGATAATGGCAGGACGGAGCTGTTTCAGGAAAGTCTTCATCTTACTTCACCCCACAAAGCGTCAAGATCAGGTCGATCAGTTTGATGGCGATGAATGGCGAGACCAAGCCACCCAAGCCAAAGACCAGCAGATTGCGAGCCAGCATCTTACCAGCTGGAAGTTCGCGGTACTTGACACCTCTGAGTGCCAGAGGGATCAAGGCGATGATGATCAAAGCGTTATAGATGATCGCAGAGAGGATCGCAGTCGTGGAGCTGGTCAGATGCATAAAATTCAATACCGTGAGCTGCGGAAATATGCCGAAGAAAAGTACCGGGATGATCGCGAAGTACTTGGCTACGTCATTGGTTACGCTGAAGGTGGTCAGTGCGCCTCGGGTCATCAACAGCTGTTTGCCGATGCGGACGATATCGATCAGTTTGGTCGGGCTGGAATCCAGATCGACCATGTTCCCGGCCTCCTTGGCAGCTTGCGTTCCGGAATTCATGGCCACCGCCACATCGGCTTGGGCCAGCGCCGGAGCATCATTGGTGCCGTCTCCGGTCATTGCCACCAGATGCCCACTGGACTGGTATTCACGGATCAACTTGAGCTTGGCCTCCGGTGTGGCTTCTGCCAAAAAATCATCCACGCCAGCTTCTGCGGCAATCGCGGCGGCGGTCATTGGGTTGTCCCCAGTGATCATAATCGTCCTGATACCGATTTTGCGCATATCATCAAAGCGTTCCTTGACGCCGTTTTTGACGATGTCCTTGAGGTGGATCACTCCCAAAACCCTGCCATTCCTGGCAACCACCAGAGGTGTGCCACCAACCTCGGCAACTCCTTTGACAATCTGGTCACACTCCTGGGGCCATTGGCCGCCCTTTTGGAGCACATACTGCTTGACGGCATCACCGGCACCCTTGCGGATCTCCTCGCGCTGGCCCTTGGAGTCGGCGGCTTCGGCGGCTTCGGTGGCTTCGGCGGCTTCGGCGGCTTCGGCGGGGTCGGCGGTTTCGGCGGTTTCGGCAGCTTCGGTGGCTTCGGCAGCTTCGGTGGCTTCGGCGGGGTCGGCGTTGTAATCGATGCCGCTCATCCTGGTCTTGGCCGAAAACTCGATGAACTCGGCATTCAGGGCGGCCATATCCCGGCCTCGGATGTCAAAGCGCTGCTTGGCCAGTACGGCGATACTCCGGCCTTCGGCTGTCTCGTCGGCAATGGATGAGAGCTGTGCGGCATCGGCCAGCTCCTCCTCACTGACACCGCTGATCGGCAGGAACTCGCTGGCTTGGCGGTTCCCGAGCGTGATCGTGCCGGTCTTGTCCAGAAGTAGCACATCGACATCGCCGGCCGCCTCAATGGCCCGTCCGCTCATGGCCAGAACATTGGCTTGGTTCAGGCGGCTCATTCCCGCAATACCGATACTGGAGAGCAGAGCACCAATCGTGGTTGGGGCCAAACAGACCAGCAAGGCGATGGCTACGGTAAAGGAGAGCATCGCACCGCTGCCGACCAACCCACTGACGAAGTGGGTAAAGGGCAACAAGGTAGCAGTGACTACCAAGAAGATGACAGTCAGCGTGACCAGTAAGATTTGCAGGGCAATCTCGTTCGGCGTCTTTTTGCGGGACGCTCCTTCAACCATGGCAATCATCTTGTCCAGAAAACTCTCCCCAGCCTCGGCTGTGATTTTGACGATCAACCAGTCAGAGATCAGGAAGGTGCCACCGGTCACAGCGCTGCGGTCACCGCCGGATTCACGGATCACCGGAGCTGACTCACCGGTGATAGCGCTTTCGTCCACCGATGCCGCACCGTCGATAACTTCGCCATCCATCGGGATCTGCTCTCCAGCAACCACATACACAATGTCGCCTTTCTTCAAGCTGGAAGAAAGCACCTCGCTGTAGTTGCTGGGATCACCGGCCGACACCAGCTTCTTGGCCTTGACGTCTTGGCGGGCACTGCGCAGGCTGTCGGCCTGGGCGCGCCCACGACTCTCGGCGATGGCTTCGGCAAAGTTGGCAAAGAGCACCGTAAACCACAGGATCAAGGCTATTGCCAGTATAAAGCCGGGGTTTGCATCCCTGAAGCCAGCTAGTGACAAGAAGAAGAGCAGCGTGGTCAGGACCGCTCCCAAATAGACCACAAGCATCACGGGATTCTTGATTTGGGTCTGCGGTGCGAGCTTGATGAAGGATTGCTTGAGTGCATCTTTGATCTGGTTGTTCAGTGCTGGTTTCATGATCAATCACCTAAAGGCCTGTGTCCGAGTCGAATCCGATTAATTTGTGAAGAAGCTGGCGATGGGGCCAAGCGCCAAAGCGGGTAGGAAGGCCAGCGCTCCAACGATCAGAATGATCGCTATCAACAGGCCGACAAATATCCCATTGGTAGTGGAGAGGGTGCCCTCACTGACGGCAACGCTTTTCTTGCGCGACATGTTTCCGGCCAGAAGTATGGTGGCGCTGATCGGGAGGAAGCGCACCAGCAACATGACTGCTCCACCAACCAAGTTCGTAAATACCGTGTTGGCTTGGAGGCCAGCGAAGGCGCTGCCATTGTTGTTGGCCATCGAGGTGTAGCCGTAAAGGATCTCAGAGAAGCCATGTGCGCCGCTGTTGGTCAACCATCCCGCTGCGCCGGGCATCAAGACTGCGACGGCCGTGGAAAGCAGGGCCACCAATGGTGGAGTGAATATTATCAGGCAGACCATGCGCATATCGTATGGTTCGATCTTCTTGCTCAGGTACTCCGGTGTTCGCCCGACCATCAGTCCAGCGATGAAGACCGTCAACATCACGAATCCAAGCATCGCATAAAGCCCGCTGCCGACACCGCCAAAGACTATCTCGCCAAGCTGCATCAAGACCAGCATCGTCATGCCGCCGAAGGCTGTAAAACTGTCCGGTGTCGCGTTGACAGCGCCATTGGATGCCGCTGTGGTCGAAGCTCCCCAGAGTGCGGAAGCCCCTATACCGTTGATGACCTCCTTACCCTCCATATTGCCAGAAACGACAACGCCGGCAAACTGGGGTGCTAGATACTGCTCGCTGATGGTGATCACTGTCAGACCAACAATGAATAGGATCAACATGACCGTGATGATCGATCTTCCTTGTTTGTGGTCTTTAACCGCTTTGCCAAAGGTGAAGCAAAGGGCGGAGGGAATGATCAGCAGGCTGAAAGTCTCGATGAAGTTGGAGAATGTGTTCGGGTTTTCCAGCGGAAAGGCCGAATTTGTCCCGAAGAAGCCGCCACCATTGGTACCAAGCTGCTTGATGGCGATCTGGCTGGCAGCTGGCCCCAACGGAGTCACCTGGGACAATCCGCCCGCCAAACTGGAGGCAATATGGTTTGGCAAAAAAGTCTGGACTACACCCTGGGAGACCAGTACCAAGGCGATAACTATCGAAAGCGGAATCAGTACGTATAGCGTGACCCTGGTCAGATCCACCCAGAAGTTACCGATGGTCTCCTTCTCCCTTTGAATAAAGCCTCTGATCAATACAAAGAGTACGGCTATTCCGGTGGCAGCGGAAACAAAATTCTGGACGGTCATGCCAAGTGCTTGAGTGAGATAGCTGAGGGTCGTCTCACCGGCATAGGCCTGCCAATTCGTATTGGAAACATAACTGGCTGAGGTGTTGAGGGCCAGATCCCACCTGACTCCAGAGAATTGCTGGGGATTCAAGGGGAGCCAACCCTGAAGCAGTTGGATCAGGAAGAGAACGATCAACCCGACAAGGCTAAAGGCCAAGATCGCCAGCAAGTACCTTTTCGGCCGCATCTCCTCGTTGGCTTTGACCCCGCAGATCTTGTAGACAATCCGCTCAACCGGTGCCAGGACGGGAGTCAGAAAAACCTTCTGCCCGATCATGATTTTGTGGATGTAAAGTCCAAGCGGAATAGCTGCCAATATCAACAGCGAGATAAAAAAGATGTCTTGCAGAATTACCAAACTCATTTCCTGTCACTTTCACCTGTCGTCAGTATTCCCATTTAACGTACACCTGTTCCCAACATTTAACGCAACCAGTCATCGCCTGCAACAACTGGTCAAAAGCCTGTGTTTTCCAACCAATGACATTCCAACCGAACAAGATAGCAGGGCAGGCATAAAGTTAGTGTGCGGATTTACCACCACAGTGTTAATGTTTTGTAAAGAAAACCTGATGTATCGACTAGCCTTGCAAATTGGCCAAGTAAAGAAGAATACATTGTAGTGGATGAATCAAGCACTGTGGTAGGCGGGTTGACGGGCAGAAAAGACAGAAAGGGGACGGTTCTTTTATGTCTTGGATAATGAAACAGCTGGCGTGGAAACTGGAGCTCAAGACATAAAAGAACCGTCCCCTTTTTGTCTTTTTAGGATTGCCAGGTAGTGGGTGTCGCCGTTTGGGGCTTTGACGTGGGGTGTGCTGGTGCCTGCGGTTGTCAGGGGTTGAAAACTTGCTCCATTTGGGGAACTCAGGAATGTCTTTATGACCTGTCCGTTTTCTTCGTAGAAAATGCTGCATGTGGCGTAGGTCAGGGTACCGCCTGGCTTTACGAAACTTGCGCCTACCTGTAGGAATTCTGTTGCCTGTCTGGAGAGCTGGGTGACATCGTCTGGCTGTAGTTGCCAGCGGATTTCTGGGTGACGTCTTAGGGTGCCGCTTCCTGAGCAGGGTGCATCTATGAAAACAGCATCAAAACTCTCCGGTAGTTTTCCTGCAGCTTTCAGTTTGTCCAGTTGCTGGATGTCTGCCGTCAGGGTTTGAACACCCTTCAGGCCGTACTGCTCAATGCGTTGCTTGACCAGCGCGATCTTGAAGTCGTGAAGATCGACGGCCACATGCAGATAGTGCGATTCAAGCGAGGCATCCTGCCTTTGCAGGGCGCGGTTGATCAGGACCGTCTTGGTACCTCGCCCGGCGCCTA
>JAIRUT010000133.1 GCA_031254255.1 Coriobacteriales bacterium | reverse complement strand
CCGAAAGCCACAATGTGCTCACAAAACCCCTGCTCTTTCAGCAGTATCAGAAAATTGTATAGATCCGAGTTGCTCCTCCAGTGGTAGACAAGATGTACGGCCAGTATAGACGGTCTTTGTTTATCCAATATTGCAAGTATCTCTGGATATGACAGGTTTTCCAGGTAGCCTTCGACGATGTCGGTTGCAAATCCTAGCGACTGCAGATAGGCCGCAGCATAGCCGCTTTGCAGGCAAGCCGAAAGTGGGGCGTTGGCGATGTCGTTGGCCCGATCCGAGCTGATGAGCCGAGGGTGCTCCAAGACTGTTATCCTCAACCTTCACACCTCCCAAGCGACAAGATCCTCGGTAGCGCAAGCGCGTAGTGTCCCTGTTCCAAGGCCATTGCTCTCAACTCTCAGACCTCCTGCCACATCGTGATGTTTTTTTCCAACTGTAACGCCTCCAACTCGTAGCGCAGGTTGTTGTATGGAGGGGGATTGTAGTACGTGGGATAGAGCAGGTCGGTATTGTCATCCAAAACGCCATTGGCGCGTGCTGCCGTCTCCATAGGAGTATCCGGAAAAATTCGGATATTATTCAGGATAATCGTTCCAAGATTACGTTTGGCTGTGTGAATATCGAAAAGGAGCTCCATCAGCTTTCGGCTCTCTGCGACACTTTCCAAAGACTCGCCAGGAACATTGACCATGAAGTGATAGATGCTGAGCACATCGGTTGCCGCAGCCAAAGTTGCAGCCTTGACTATATCCTCCACTGTCAGTCCCTTGTCCAGCGACTTTAAGCCTTGTTCGCTGAGGGCGTCAGGCGAAAAAGCGAAACATTCACAGCCTGCACGGGCGAACAGATCAATGTTTTCCAGACGGTCTTCGCGAAAGAAGCCGCCCCACATTATGTTCAAACCGCGGGAGAGCAGAAGCTCGCAGATGCCCTCCAAATGCCCTGGAACCATGTTGACTGCTGCGTCGTTGAAATGCACCCGGTTGACTCCGAGCTCTTTATGCAAATATTCAATTTCGTTGACAACATCCTCGGGTGGACGGACACGCACCTGACACCCCTGTAGCTTGGGATAAACGCAATAGGCGCAGCGATAAGGACAGCCGCGTTGGGTCTCAATCCCAACGGCCGGCACATAGGAGGTCTCACTTAGATAGCGCTTCAGATCGAGCAGGGTTCGATCCGGCCAAAGATAATCCTGTCCCCAGTTTTTGGCTCGGGCGTGGGTTGTGACAGGTTTTTGGTCGGCATCCAAAAAACTAAGCTGAGACTGGCCGTTCCTCTGCAAATACAGTCCTTGAAGTGCTGGTGGAACATCCAACGACCCACACGACCCGCGCGACCCGCGCGACCCCAACAACCCGCTCGCTTCCAGCCACTCCAGCAGCTCAGGCAGTGTCTCTTCCGCTTCGCCAGCCAGACCGTAGTTGATCTCCGGTAATTCCTCAAGTATCCTTTCCGGAAACAGCGAATATCCCGTACCGCCAACTATGACTGGAACATCCGGCGCAACCTTGGCAATTACCCTGACCGTAGCCTTGAAGGGCGGGATCAGCGAACTCGTCTTATTGGCCAATGGGTCGATGTTCCTCAGGGATATACCGATGGCATCCGGCCCGAACTCCCGAAGTTCCCGGATCAGGGCCCCAAAAGCATCGGGCTCGATATTCAGGTCGAGAAGTTGGACATCAAACCCGCGTCTTTTGAGATGTGTTCCCAATGTCACAATGCCTAGAGGGTATACCTTGAGCGGATTGGCCTCCTCCATGGATAAGGCCTGGATCAGAAGTACTCGCATGCTATATCACTCCACTAATAGTAGGCCAAAATACTTGACGAAGTCGTTTGCCCCCAATGTTTTGATCTGTTTTTGCATACCTCGCACCGTGCCGAAAACATCGATACCGGCACCTTCCATGGATGGCCGCACATCGGCTGGGTGCGAACAGACCGAATCCGCAGTGCAATTGTTGCATAAATCGCATGGGCCGGCCCAAAATGCGAAGGCCTTGTAGTAACCCTCGGCAAAGGCCAAGCGCTCGGCTTGGACCACCCGCTTTTGAAACTCTCGCCCCGGTGGCTCACCCTCCAGCAACAATGCTGTGCTGAATTCAGATAACAGCTTCCGGGTTTTATCAGCATTCAAGCCGTTGGGCGGACAATGCTTGTGTCCATAGAGTGGACAGCCGAATTGACAGCGCTGTGCAGCCCAGTCGACGACCAAGATGTCCTCCAGTGCGATCTGCTCCACTGAGCTGAAGCCCAACTCGCGGATCAGTGCGGTCAGTCTGGACAGTTGATCTATACAAATCCGACCTTCAACCACTGGAGGCTTGGTGGCCACAATCAAGCCGGTGTCACCTGCCAGCGGCAGCAAAGGATTGACCGTCAGTCCGTGTGAGGCCAACATCGAAGTCAGCCGCTTTGCCGGATGCACCCCACCGTTATAGGTGTTGATCAGCATGTTCAAGTCAAAGAGGGCTGCCTTCTCCGAAAAATGCTCTTGGAAGAAATCATGCACTAAGATCATCCCGCCGGCTGCCAGATGTGCAGCGGCCTGAATAAAAACAAAGGCGACATCCGCCTCCGAAAAAGCGTGAACGATGTTGGACATAATGATCAGGTCGAATTGTCCAAGGCTGCTCGGCCACTGCTCCAAGATATTGGTGCCCAGAAAATCGCACGCGCGGCTGAGCCCGCGCTCGGACATCAGCTCCCGGCTAACCTCATTGATCTCGGCTATATCCATCAAAGTTGCCGATGAATCGGGGAATTTATTCATGAAACCTGCCGCTACGGCGCCTGAACCGGCCCCTACATCCAAGATTCGCGCCCGCTTTGGCAATGCAACAAACAGCTCCAGTATCTCATGGGTCTTGGCCTCGGCCATGTCATCCATGGCTTGGATATAGGCCCTGCGCCTGAGGCGCATTTCCTGTTCGTCGGGGATAGCTCCATCGTCTCCGAAGACAGTGCGGCCGCCAGATTGAATGCCGGATGTCAGTTCTCTCCAAGAGAATTCGAGTTGTTTGCGCCAAAGTATGCTGTTGCCTTGATATCCCGGTTTGCCGGGCACAAGATGGGTATCGGCAATAGCGCTGTTGGCGTAGTTGCCATCATGGCAACCCAACAATCCAAAGCTGGTCAGGGCATCCAAAAACCTGCATAACGCTGCCTCGTTGCACTCCAGCTTGGCCGCCAGCTCCGCAGCGCCCATTCCGGGTGTTTGGAGATGGGTGAAAACATCCAAATCGATCGCCGTATAGAGCAGTTCGGACTGCCAATAAGCGCAGGCCATGTCTTCCAGATATTGGACGCCAGACTCATGCGGGTCATAAGCTCTCATAAAGCTTGGCTCAATTCAGACGAACGAAGCAGATCCTCATTTGCTGATATGCCCGTCTGCTCGAATGTCAAAACATCCGTCATCACACGGGCGGCACACTCCACAATATTCATGGCCATGGCTGCCCCAGTTCCTTCACCCAAACGCAAGCCAAGGTTTAGAAGTGGGGTCAGACCCAGTGTATTCCACATATGTATATGCCCTGGTTCCACTGAGCAGTGCGAAGCAATCATGTAGTCTATTGAATCCGGTGCCAGCCCTTGGGCAATCAAAGCTCCGGCAGTGGAGATGAAGCCATCCACAATAACCGGGGTTTTATGATAAGCCGCCCCGAGGATCAGTCCGGCTATTCCAGCTATTTCAAATCCCCCGATTTTTGCCAATACATCGATAGGGTCGCTTGAATCGGGAGAGTTGCTGCTTATTGCCTGCTCAATGACCTGCACCTTGTGCTCCAGCGCCGCATCGCTGATGCCGGATCCATAACCAACGGTTTTGCTGACCGGAAGTCCGCCCATCACTGAGAGTATCGCAGCTGACGGTGTCGTGTTGCCGATGCCCATGTCACCTGTGGCCAGCAGCTGTGCACCGTCTTCAACGATCAACTTTGAGGCTATCTTGACACCTGACATAATGGCGCGAACTGCCTGGTCGCGGGTCATCGCCGGTTCTTTGGCCATGTTTTTCGTTCCGTGGGCCACCTTGCAGTCAGTTATCCTGCCATAGCTGACCAGATCGGATAGATCGGCAGCCACACCCATGTCGACTACTAATACATTTGCGTCCACTACGTCCGCCAGCACGTTGATTGAAGCGCCACCGCGCACGAAGTTGTCGACCATGCGCCGCGTCACTTCCTGCGGAAAGGCGCTGATGCCCTCTTCAACCACCCCGTGATCACCCGCCATGGTCACTATCACCTTGCGTTTGACCGATGGTGTCAAGGTCTCCTGCATGGCGGCCAGTCTTCGGGCCAATACCAGCAGTTCTCCCAAGCTCCCATGCGGGATTGCCAGTCCGTCAAGATATTTCTGGGCTCTAACGCTCCATTCGGCGCTAGTGGGTAAGATGCCTTTTGTGACCTTTTCCAGATTATGCATATCG
>JAIRUT010000053.1 GCA_031254255.1 Coriobacteriales bacterium | reverse complement strand
AAATGAAAGATATGAGCTAAAAACACTTATATAAGGTGGCACGGGGAGCATGGCCGTATCACCGTATCAACCAGATGACGCACCCGACCGCTTTGAATCCGGAACAATGAATATGTTTGGTATAGCTGGGCTTCACGCAGCAGTACGGTTTCTTCTGGAAACCGGCGTGGAAACTGTGCGGGCGCACGAGATCGAGCTGATGGAGATGTTGTTGTCTTCCCTGCGCGACATTGGGAATGTGACACTGTATGGTCCGCAGGCGGCATCGAACCGTTTGGGCCTGGTGTCTTTCAATATACAGGATCAAGATCCTTATGAAATAGCGCGGAAACTGGACGAATCCCACGATATTAAGGTGAGGGCAGGCTTGCATTGCGCTCCGCAGGCGCATAGGATGGTCGGCACTGTGAACAAAGGTGCTGTGCGTGTGTCTTTGGGTTACTTTAATACGAAGCAGGATATTGATTGTTTTATTGAGGCGGTTGAAACCCTATGTTGATTGAATCCATAAGAGTAATTGAAACATCACCATGTCATGCGGAAAAAGACAAGTTCAAGGCTATAACAGAGGCGTCTGCCGATTTAACTGAAATATTGCCCTATCTGAACAGTGTTGTCGATAAGCCAAACTATCAACCCAATGCAAAATCTCTTGTATTCAAGAGTGGTATCAATGGCTTTACGTTAATGGGAAATCAGATCAATGTCACCAAGTTTGTAAACACAACCGAGCTTCACGAGCTTTTGGATTGGGTGAAGAATTTAATCAATGATGTCTATGAAGGCAGGGCAGACATAGAACCAAACTACGAGAGTAGAAAAATCGTGCCCGTCTTGACTATATATAGTATGTTGCCAAAAACAAACTGTGGTAAATGTAGCGAAGTCACTTGTATGGCATTTGCTGCCAAGTTAAACAAGGTTGAAGTCGAACTCGATGATTGTCCAACACTCTTGGAGCCTGAGTATCAGGAACTGTTGGGAAAACTGACAGCAGCTATGAGCTGAGCGGGAAGAGGTGGCAATGCCATCGGTGACCGGTGGGCGGTGCCGGGTTTATATGCAGCCATTTGCATGGGGGCTGCTACCTGCTAAGTGATTCAGCTAAGTTGCTGGGCCAATCACAGTTACAATTAATCTTAGGTTCCCTGCCCAATGGCCATGCAGCAATCGAAATGAGTGAGTTTTAATGAATAAAACACAGGAAGATAAACGTGACGCTGGGGTCAAGGCGATCCTTGCGGCCATGCTTGCAAACATCGGGATTGCGGCTCTGAAGTTCGTTGCCTGGGCTTTGACCGGCGCTGCGTCTATGCTGGCAGAGGCGGTGCACTCGGTTGCTGATTCGGCCAACCAGATCATCATGCTCTGGGGTGACAAGTCGGCCAAGAAGAAGGCCGATGAGGCCCACCAGTTTGGCCACGGCCGCAACCGCTTCATCACGGCCTTTCTGGTCGCCCTGATCCTCTTTTCGATGGGTGGCCTTTTTGCCATATACGAGGCCTTCAACAAATTCAAAGAACTGCAAGCCGGCCATCCCAATGACCTGCTGTCCTCGCAATGGTGGTGGGTGGCGATCGTCGTCCTTCTCGGAGCGATCATTATGGAATCATTGTCCCTGCGTGTCGCATTGCGGGAGTCGAAGCCCCACAGGCAGGGGATGAAGATCTGGCAGTTCGTGCACCGCTCAAAGGAGCCGGAGTTCATGGTCGTCATCCTCGAGGACACAGCAGCTCTCACCGGTTTGACGCTGGCGTTTTTGGGAATCGTCCTGACGCTTCTCACCGGCAACGCCATCTTTGATGTCATCGGCTCCGGGCTGATCGGGCTCCTGTTGATTACAGTGGCCGTAATACTTGCTGTTGAGACGAAATCCCTGCTGGTAGGGGAGTCTGCGGACAAGGAGACCATGGAGAAGATCAAGGCTGCCTTAAGTTCTGTGGCACTTTTTGAGCACACTATCTACATCAAGACAATTTACATAAGTCCGGATGAATTATTCATTGCCGCAAAAGTAGCCGTGCCCAAGGATGCCGAGGCAGATGAGATCGCCGCAGCGATAGACAGCGCAGAGGCCAAAATCAGGGATTCCGTGGAGGTAGCCCATCCGATATACATCGAGCCGGATATCTGGGATCCCGACAGGATGACGGGTGCAAGACAAAAAGGGGACGGTTCTTTTTTGTCTTGAACGTACAGATTGCAGGTTCGTAGAAATTGGAATTGAAGACAAAAAAGAACCGTCCCCTTTTTGTCTTGCACCCGACCAGTAGCCATAAAATGGCGATTTCGGAATTTTCTGTAAGGTTTTATGTAACTCGGGAAAATCCCTGATAATTGACCAAATTGTTGAGATAAATCCGGATATATACAGCAAATCTTCATAGATGTTTTGTTGACTTCCAAATTTGGTTGTGTATTATGGAACGCTATAAAACTTAAATATCGGACACGGGTGCCCCGTTTGCGGGGACAATAGGAAAAACCAAGGAGCCATTGCTTTTTAAGGGCTTCCCAAGGTTGCGGACCCGCCACTGTATTTGGAGAGTTATGTGCCATATTGTCACTGGATGAAGCAAAATCATCTGGGAAGGCGGCACAAAGCGTTGACCCAATAGCCAGGAGACCTGCCCGTTTCTACCTTCTACAAGGATCATGGTAAAGTCCAGAGCTTTTCAGCTTTGGGCTTTTTTTATTTGGATTTTCAGTTCGAGCATTCAGGATTCAGGATAAGAGAGGAAGCCAGCATGGAACTGTTACGGACACGGGCAATCAAAGGCGAGATCACTGAACTGATGGAAAAGGCGGCACTGCAAGAAGGTGTCGAGCCAGAATTTATCCGCAAGGGTTTGGCGGCAGGGACGATCGTCTTGCTGGGCAGCAACGTCAATTCGACAGCTGATCCCCTGGCTGTCGGCACCGGGCTTACCACCAAGGTCAGTGCGAGCGTCGGCCTGTATGGCTCCGATGCCACGATAGCGGGCGAGTTCGAAAAGATCGCTGTCGCTGTCGAGGCCGGAACTGACGCAATCATGGATCTCAGCGTCAGTGGCGATATCGACGGCATGCGTGCTCAGGCTTTGGCGGCTTCCAAAAAACCAGTGGGCACTCTGCCGCTTTATCAGGCACTGGCCCAGGCCAAGCAAAAGCATGGATCATCTCTGGATATGACGACCTATGAGCTTTTTGAGGTGATTACCCGTCAGGCTCAGTCCGGTGTGGATTTTATCGCCCTGCATTGTGGGACAACCATGGACGTTATCGAGCGGGCTCAGCGGGAAGGGCGGATCGATCCGCTGGTCAGCTATGGTGGAGCCCATCTCATCGGCTGGATGCTGCACAACAAAAAAGAAAACCCGATGTTCGAGCACTTTGACAGAGTCTTGGAAATCGCAGCCGAGTACGACGTAACCCTGAGCTTTGCCGATGGCATGCGCCCCGGTGCGCTGGCTGACTCGATGGATGGGGCCCAAGTGCATGAGCTGGTAGTTCTGGGCGAACTCGTCGGTCGGGCGCGTGCAGCGAATGTCCAAGTCATGGTCAAAGGTCCGGGGCATGTGCCCCTCGAGCAGATAAAGCCGACAATCGCCCTGCAAAAAGCTCTCTGTCACAATGCTCCTTACTTTGTTTTCGGCCCCTTGGTGACTGATTCGGCGGTTGGGTACGACCATATCAGTGCAGCTATCGGCGGCGCTATCAGCGCTTGGTCGGGTGCCGAATTCCTCTGCTATGTCACTCCGGCCGAGCATATGGGGCTGCCCGACGCCAGACAGGTGCGGGATGGTGTGATCGCCGCACGGATCGCAGCCCACGCTGGCGACTTGGCCAAAGAGCTTCCCTCAGCTGTAAAGTGGGACAACGACTTGTCGGAAGCACGCAAGGAGCTGGATTGGAAAAGGCAGATCGAATTGGCGATCGACCCACCAACCGCTGAACGTATCTGGAAAGAGCGCTCAGGTGATTTCTCATCGAAATGCACGATGTGCGGCCCCTATTGCGCGATGGAGATCATATCCGATTATCTGAATATCGAGATTGTTGAAGCGTGCTAAAACAACTGTCGCCAATGAGTACCGAGACAACTGTCTACGAATACAAAATGACTGTCTATAAGA
>JAIRUT010000115.1 GCA_031254255.1 Coriobacteriales bacterium | reverse complement strand
TTCCGCACCGTAACGATCACCATTGCGATTAACCGCCAGCCAGCACATCACGAAGGATGTCAGATTGAAGTCCATGCTGTCCAAGGTAAACTGGTGGACCATTGGGGCTGCGGGGCTTTTGGATTTGGCTGCCCCGGCCCACATCCCCATCAGCAGGCCTTCCCCCAAGTTGGCGCCGGCAGGATTGTAGACGTTGCCGTCAGCACGATTCACGATCGGTGCCCAACAGTCGATCATCTCTTGGTTACCGCCAATATCGCCGGTTGCCATGATCACGCCTTTGGATGCATTGTATTTGATATAGGATCCATCTTTAAGTTTGGTGATAACGCCGGTAATGCCACTACTTGCGTCACCCACCAATTGCTGGGCATAGTTGTCGTAGAAGAATTCCGCGCCATTGCTTTCAGCTTCGTCAAACAATGTCGTACCCAGGTGAACATTCACCATCTGGCCATCGGCAGTATTCATGCCGATGTCATCTTTTGCAACGAAGGACACGGCATCAGGGTAGACAACCCAGCGATCCGGCAACGTATCCCACTCATATTTGGCAGTTGGCGAAATAGCTGAGACCATATCGAAACCATGCTTTGTGGTGATCTCTTGGATGTGGTCAAAAACTTTACCTGACCGTGAGGCCCATGTATGGATCAGGTTATAGTTGGTGGTCTGCTGCGACCAAAGATGCAGCAGCATGGAGGCCCGCTCCGGTGTCGGGATTTTGGCATTGTTCTTGATCTGCCACTGGCTGCCGATATGCCCATTGTCAACACCGCGAATTGAGAAATTGCTCTGCTTTTCCAAAACCGCCACCTTCGCACCATTACGCGCTGCAGCCTCGGCGGCCGAGAGACCGGCAATGCCAGCACCAACTATCACGATATCGAAATCCCTGGTTTCAGCAATGTCGGTGATCGGGTCGGGCTTGACATCCCAAGTGTGCTGAACATCCGCCGAACTGGATGATCCGCCTTTACTGCTTTGTGAGCCACTGGAGCTCGGAGAACAACCGGCTGTGATTCCCACCAAGGCAGTAGCCCCGCCAGCCAGCACCGCACCTTTTAGAAAATCTCGCCTATTGATACCCTTTTTCTCCTTATTTTCCATTTCTCATCCTCTCTCTGAGCTTTGCTTTTAATGGCAAGTACTTGGACAATTATACAAATTGTTATGGATAAAAAATGGCTTTGGCAATCAACCTGGCATAAATACCTAAAAAACTACAATCTTTCCCTGCTTACACTGATTATGTCCGCCGCCCCTGTCCGGGGATAGGAATGTGACCATACCCTATTCACGGACAGCGGTGAATCCTAAAGGATTGACAGAATCGTTTGGATATCGGTGTCCGACCGCTCACCGTGATGGTGTATTCGCCGGATGTGACGTCTGCCAACAGCGGTGAATCCTAGCGAATTGAAGATTTTGTTTGGAGCCGCTGGATTGTCGCTAGGTCAAGGCCGGTGATCTCGGCTACGAAATCAGCTGGTGACCCCTTGGCAAGCGCCGACTTGGCAACCTCCATTGCTTTGCGTTTCTCCCCTCGCTTTTCACCTCTAATCTCCCCTTCTTGCACGCCATAGGCGATCTCAGCCAAACGATCCGCCTCGGCGCGTTCAATAGCGTTCAACATCTCCATCTCCTTCAAACTCAAATTGTCCAAGTCTGCAAGCCAAGCGGCCTTCCGGATGTAGTCCGGCGCATCCCGGGAAACTTCCCTTCCACAGAAAAAATCCATCCAGTGCCTGACATTTGGGCTGATTACCGAGGTGTCACCTTGGTCGAATTGTTTTGATGTCTCCAAAAACGTCAGACTCATGAGCCCCCTGCTATCAGGGTTGCCCTCATCAGGGCAAAAATGCTCTTTGCCACGCTCATCATACAATGAAAAGGTACGCAACACACGCCTGTCCTTTACAAACATCTTGTACCCAAGGATGCTGATGCTGTGGGTGGGGCGCAGGGCGGAGTATTTGCCCTCGTGGCCACCCATCCTCCTGAGCTCCTCCCGATCCAGATCACCCACGTAGCGACTGTTCTGGTAGTAAAGGACGCGTTCCCTGAAGAAGCGTTTCCTCATCCGTTGGGCCTCTATGACGATCTGGGTCTTGTCCGCCAGCCTGACCCTGATGTCGACCTCGGTGAGCCTAAGCTCGGCAACTCCCGAGGCATCGTGTCCCAAGGTGATGCTGTAGGGGTTTTCGATCACGGCCCGATCTGCATCCAAGTCAAGCAGATCGCTTATGAGCCCACAGGTGATGTCCGTGTGCTCGGCGCTGCCTACACTGCGTTTGAACAAGGCGTCATTCAAGGCCGTTATCTTTTTGGCTGCCATTGTCCTCCTCCCTGATATGCTTCCCTGATATTGCATATAGCGCCCAGCAGGCTCTGCCCTCAAAGATCCGGACGGAGGCCTGTCGGTGCGCATTGCATCAGATGATAGCAACACGATCTTAAACTGGGCTTAAACCCAGTGGAAACAAGCTATAAAGTAGCTGTAAGAATATTGAAAATCTGCTGGAGAGGACTGCCGCCGCCCCACGAGTATGTAGGGCGGCGGCAGTGTGGTCTTGCGATCAATTGTTGGCAGACTATTCGGACTGGTAACTTGTCGTTGCGCATGTTATCAAGCCAGCCAGCCCGTCATTCATCTCCTTTCATCCGTGTAAGTCAGTGATGCGTCATGTCACTCGGTTGGTTCATCACTTCCATACCAGTGGGGATATCGGAACGGATAAGAAATTCCTCGCGTTGGTGCAGCCTGTGAACATGCGCATCGTATTGGCAGCCGTCAGGTGGAACTGAGGGTAGGTGGACTCGGGGTATTTCGAGTCGTTCCACCAATCAGGCAGGTC
>JAIRUT010000109.1 GCA_031254255.1 Coriobacteriales bacterium | reverse complement strand
TGTGGCCGGATGGAAAGTGCCAGCTCCGACCTCGTTGTCATATGGCTGCAGAACCACGCAGCCCTGGTCAGCCCAAAATCGCTGCAGTTTGAGAATAATATCCTGAAAGTTCAATTCACCACTCCTTGATTTATTTTTATTTATAAGGTACCGAATCTATTTAATGGCCAGATTCTCAATATTGCATATGCGCTGACTTCTTTGACAGCAACGGGACCGAAGACCCGGCTGTCCTTGGAAGACTCGCGGTTGTCCCCCATCACCCAGATATATCCCTCGGGCACTGTATAAGGATAGTCGATGCCAATCGAATCCATATCATTGTCAATTGGATAGGAAAGCTGTCCATGCGTATAGGGCTCATCAAGCGCCACGTTATCAACATAAACCACACCGTTTCGCAGGTCGACGGTTTGGCCACCGACTGCGATCACCCGCTTTATCAGAGTCTTTACTGTTTTGTCCACATTCGGATCATAGATAGGATCACGAAAGGTGACAATCTGCTGTGGCTTGGGTGCCGAGAAATGTGGCGTGATCTTTTCCGCCAAGACATGATCACCGATATCGATGGTCGTCTCCATGGATCCGGTTGGTACTGTGTACTGGTCGATCACGAAAGTCTTGATGAGCAAGACAACGACGATGGTCACGACGACGACAACCAGCAGCTCCAAAATACTGCGCAGCGGTGATTTAAGATTCTCCGACTCGTCAATTTTCATATGTTTCGCTCTGTCTGTATAAGCCATTATTCCTGATGTCCCCTGCACTTTGCCCCAAAACTCTGCTATAAGTCCGCTGCTCAGCTTAAAGCTCGAATTACCGATCGGCCTACGGTCTATTATTCAATCGAGTATTCTTTTACAGCATCGATAGCCAAGGTTTTCTCCTCATCATTAAGATTAACCCCAAACAGCAGGTCGGGGCGAAAAATTGCCGTTTTGATTATAGACTGTTGACGACGCCAGCGCTCAATCAAGGCATGATTACCGCTCAATAAAATCTCCGGAACATCCATTCCTCGCCATGAAGCCGGTCGTGTGTACTGGGGATACTCGATCAAGCCGTCGCTGAAGCTCTCATCTCGAGCTGATCGCTCATCTCCTAAGGCGCCCGGCAAAAGGCGGACGACCGAATCAATCAGACACATGGCAGCCAACTCAGCGCCGGTTAAAATGAAATCGCCAAGGGAGATAATACGATCGGCACGACTGTAGACTCTCTCATCAAACCCCTCATAGCGGCCACAAACCAACAGAAGACGCTGACGTTCGACCAAATCAGCAGCTATTTTTTGATCATAGCGCTGTCCGAATGGGGCAAAAAATATGACTTCGGCGGGTTCATTGGCTGTCAGGTCATCTAAGGCCTCAAAGACCGGTTCGATTTTCATCAACAACCCCTGGCCACCGCCGAATGGCTCGTCATCGGTAGTCCGATGACGATCATGCGTCCAGTCCCGCAGATCATGGTTAACAAGCTGGAAGATGCCTTTGTCTTGGGCTCGACCGATAATTGAGGTGGATACCGCTGAGTTCGGATGCTCGAACATCTGGGGAAAAACGGATAATGTCTCAATTCTCACCGGCTTGGCTCCTGCTCACTATTTATTCAAATCCAAGAGACCATCAGGGAGGTCAAGGATCAAACGATCCTCCTCAATTTGGGAGATGTAGGCTTCAACCGCTGGAATCAGCGTATCAGCGTGATGAGGACAAAAAGGGGACGGTTCTTTTTTGTCTTTTTTGTCCTCAGATACCACCCAAATTGGCTGGGGGTTCTTGCGTTCCACGGCGATTATTTTTCCAATGTATCCAGCTCGCAGGTCATGGACTTCAAATCCAAGGAAAGGCTCGGGTGAGTCTTGCTTGGACGCATCCGCAAGCTCACCGACTGGTAGCTGACAATCCTCAACTGCCGCAAGAAGATAGCGTCCAACCAGCAGCTGGGACGCCTCGCGTGAAGACACACCTTCAAGTGTCACCCATGGGGTTTCCAGATTGCCGCGAAATGTCAGGATCCGAGTTTGTCGCACGCCCTCCAAGCTTGGAGGCACAACCCAGAGCTGTGGCGACTGGCTGCCCGGGCGCACGTCTCCTGTAGCCGATCCTACTTGCTGATTATCCTGGAGTGCGGCTACTGTATTTGGGACAACATCAGTATCAGGACTGCTGCCCGGCGACTGGACATCTGCACCAACATTAGCAGGCACACAAAAAGGGAGGCCGCCTGCAGTTTGCAGTTCGACCTCACCCTTCAATCCTCGTGCCCGGGTTATCTGAGCCACCCGGCAATACTCTTTCACGATTAATACGTCAGTTCTTTACTGAGGATTCCAGCTCAAGCCCATCAGCTGACAATCTCAACATCAACCTGCCCCAAACCTGATGATGTGGCAGCGGCGCGTGCCAAGGCGCGAATCGATTTGATGATCCGTCCGTGGCGGCCGATGATCTTACCGACATCGTCCGGGGCAACCGATATCTCGATCAGGCACGACTCCTCGTCCACGCTTTCGCGTATCTCGAGCTGCTCCGGGTTATCCACCAGCTGTCTGGTGATCATATCCACCAGCGAACAGATCTTGCTCTGCTCCTCGGAGCTTCCGTGCTCGATCGTACTCATTTTTACTGTTCCTTTCGATAGCCTTCAATAAGAACAGCCACACGCTCCGTCGGCTGGGCGCCATTCTTTATCCAAGTGTCGATCTTATCCAGATCAATCTCCAAAAACGTTGGATCCGTGCAAGGGTTGTAGCGACCGACCTGCTCGATGAAGCGTCCATCGCGAGGAGCCCGAGCGTCAGCAATAACGATGCGGTAATAAGGTGCCTTCTTGGCGCCATGACGCGCCAGGCGGATTTTCACTGCCAAAGTAAACTCTCCTAATTCCGATTTTCGACAAAAAACATGTAACCTCGCATTTTAGCGTATTTCAGGGAAAGTGTCGATTTATTCCACGTAATCCTTGAGTTTAGTAGAACGCGAGGGGTGGCGCAGCTTGGCAAGGGTCTTGCTCTCGATCTGGCGGATCCTCTCGCGGGTTACGCCGAACTCGTTGCCAACCTCCTCAAGGGTCCGGGGGCGACCGTCTTTGAGGCCGAAGCGCAACATGATGACTTTGCGCTCCCGCTCCGCCAGGCCATCCAAGACCTTGGCCAGCTGCTCCTTGAGCAAGGTGTTGGCTGCGGCCTCCGGCGGTGCCTCGGCAGCCGCGTCTTCGAGGAAGTCGCCCAGCTGACTGTCTTCCTCCTCGCCGATCGGCGTTTCCAGGGAGACGGGCTCTTGGGAGATCTTCTGGATCTCGCGGATGCGCTCGGCGCTGATGCCCATCTTGTCCCCGATTTCCTCGGCGGTCGGTTCACGACCGAGATCCTGGAGCAACTGGCGCTGGGTGCGCACCAGCTTGTTAATGGTCTCCACCATGTGCACGGGGATGCGGATCGTCCTGGCCTGGTCAGCGATGGCTCGAGTGATAGCTTGGCGGATCCACCAGGTTGCATAAGTGGAAAACTTGAAGCCCTTGGTGTAGTCGAACTTCTCCACAGCGCGGATCAGGCCGAGGTTGCCCTCTTGGATGAGGTCGAGGAAGAGCATGCCACGACCGACATAGCGTTTGGCGATGGAGACAACGAGGCGCAGATTTGCCTCGATGAGCTGCTGTTTTGCGTCCAAGCCGATCTGCTCAACGCGGGTCAGGCGACGCTGTTCAGGGCGACCGAGTTCGATGTTCTTGCTGAAGGCTTCGTCCAGTTGTTCGCTGGCCTCAAGGCCGGCTTCAATCTTCATGGCCAGGTCGATCTCCTCAGAAGCAGTCAGCAGGCAGACCTTGCCGATTTCTTTTAAATACATGCGTACTGGATCGCCCGTGAGGATCACATTTGTTGAGTCCGAGACCCTGCGCTTGCTGTTCTTTTTGGATCGTGTCGGAACCTGAGGTAAGACGATGTCGATGTTTTCGGCGCTCTTCAGCTCCTCTTCAGGTATCCCTTCGAGAATGTCCTCGGATTCCAAGTCAGCCGGCAGAGTGTCACCTAGATCGTCCGTGAGACCATCGGCTTCAAGGTCCCGGCCGATGGCGGCGTCTGCCGGTGGCTCTTCTTCGGAGAGATCTTTGGCATCCTCTAAAACCTCGAGCTCCCGGGAAGCCAGGAATTTGCCAATACTCTTGAACTGCTGATCATCGATATCGAATTCGCGCAGGGCTTCCTTCAGCTCGTCGCTGCTGATCGTTCCGACCTTGGCATATTGGGAGATTAGCTGTTCCAACTCGGGTGCCAGCATTTCGATTTCTATAGGTAATTGATCTGTTTTCTTCTTTTTTTCAGCCACTCTGGATCCTCTCTGGTTATTGTGCGCATATAAATACGTCTACTTTTAATAGATGGATCTTTGCCGGCCTTGTTGCCTCTGCATCCTCAATTGTTACCTGTTTGAGAACTAATCAGACTGCTTTACTGGCTTTGCGGTAGTTTTTGGCATTATGGCTACGTTCCTGAATCAACTCATTGACCTTGGTAAAAAGCTCGGTATATCTCTCATTTTGATCCTTGGATAGTTGTCGCAACTGGGTGTTTAGAGCATCAATAGCGATCTTCAGTTGCAGGTCACGCAGGTTAAAGAGTAGATATGCCGCAAGGCGCAGGGGTTCAAGCGAGCTGGCCTCGACCATCCGCTGAACGGAAAGAATAGATCCGGCCTTGGGATAACGAGCGGTTAGTTCGGAGAATAGATTGCCGGAATGGTTCATTTCAACCAGGATCTCGGCTATGTGTTGATGTTCTTTGTTGATCCAGTCGATTCGCAGGAAGCGGGTCTTGAGCAGATCCCGAACTTCGGATTGCTCGCTGTAGAGTAGGAGCAGCTCACGCTCCAGTTGTTCCAGCCGTTGCTGGTTGACGGAGACTACCCTGGGAGCATTGGGTGCTGTGGGAGTGTCGACGGCTGCGGTTCCAGCTCCAACGGCGACTGCAGCTCCAGTCGCTCCAGCGGCTACGGTTCCAACGGCTGCGGTTCCAGCTCCAACGGCTTTTTCGGCAGTGCCTGTAACGCCACTGTCTCCAGCCATCCGACCAGCTCCGTCACCTTGCCGCCCATCCTGCCGCCCATCCTGCTTCAGATTCTCCCGCTGGTGAGGTGGTTTTATGCGTTGGAAGAGGCTTTGGACCTCCTCTGTCGTGAAGGTGCCATCAAAACTCAAAAGTCGATCTGAGATGTAATTCAGCTCGTCAGTTACCAGCAGTGAACCTCGCAACGGCGCCAGCAGCTGGAGGGCCTCCTGCACCGCTCGGGCCCGCTCGACGGACTTTGCCAAGTCGTAGGGTACCAGGGCGCAGTCCACACCATAACGCAGCAAAGGCTCGGCATCAACCAGAAGCTCCCGCAGGGCATCTCCGCCTTGACTCTGGCAGAAGTCCGCTGGATCCTGCCCTGCCGGCAGATGAGCCACGAAGACGTCAGCAATCCTCCGACCTGCCCCGAGTCTCGCCCCGCCCTGGCTGGCTGCCCCTGTGGCCGAGTCATTCAATTCAGGCAGCAGATCCAAGGCCCGTTTTGCCGCTCTCTGCCCAGCCTCATCGCCGTCGAAAAGCAGCACCACACGCTTGCAGAAGCGACTGAGCAGCTTCAGGTGCTGTGGGGTCAGAGCTGTTCCAAGCGTGGCCACGGTGTTTTTCAATCCACCCTGATGGAGTGTAATGGCATCCGTGTAGCCCTCCACCACGATTGCCTCGTCAAGGTTAACGATCTGGGATTTGGCCACGTGGATGGCGTAAAGATTTTCCCGCTTCTTGAAAAGTGGGGTTTCCGAACTATTCAGATACTTGGCATTTGACTCGTCATCACTTAGGAAAATGCGACCGCCGAAGGCGATCGGTCGTCCCTGCAGGTCGCAGATAGGAAAGATGATGCGCCGATAGAAACGGTCGTTGACGCCGGAGTTACCATGGCGAGCCAGATCGACACTGGTCATCTCCTCAGCGGAAAATCCAGCTTCTGATAGGCGGCGCACCATGGTTCGTGCGCCAGGTGCATATCCTAGTTGCCATTCGCGTGCCACCTCCCCACCTAAGCCCCGCTGGCTGAGATAATCACGGGCGGCGTCAGTCTCTGACGTCTTGACGCGCATCAGCTGCTGCTGGAAAAACTCCGTAGCCGCCTGAGTTGTCGCCAGCAGACGCGATTTGCGTCCACGCTGTGCTGGGCTCCCGTCTTGGCTTAGTTCGATGCCAGCACGCTGGGCAAGCAGGCGCACAGCATCCGGAAACTCGACGTTTTCGACTTTCATTGTGAATGTGAAAGCATCGCCATGCTCACCGCAGCCAAAGCAGTGGTAGAACTGGGATGTTGGGTCGATTTTAAAAGATGGGGACCGTTCGTTATGAAATGGGCAGCAGCCCCAAAATTCGTGACGGCGTTGCTTCAACACGACTCGTTCACCAACCAGGCTAACAAGATCAGTAGCATCACGAACTTTACGGATTTCCTCTTCAGTAATCATAAGATACAGGTTAGCGCATAAAGAAAGGCGCCGGGTGTGAGCCTCAGACCATCCCTATGGGAGATGCCTGAACAACATGGCCAAACCCGACGCCGCTTAAATTCTGCCCAAATATTATCCTAAAACTGCAAATACTTTTTGAAGCGCTAATTGAGTCACATTCAACATGGTTTCAGCCGTATTCGGATTGGCCGCCGGATTCGCATTCGGATCAAGAATGCCATGCAAAACGCCGCCGCCCAAGCTGATGAACAAGGGTACGAAGACCAATGAGACAACCGTTACAACTTTGATCAGGATGTTAATTGAGGGGCCTGAAGTATCCTTGAAGGGATCACCGACAGTGTCGCCAACAACCGCGGCCTTGTGGGCCTCAGAACCCTTACCACCATGCTCACCAGTCTCAATGAACTTTTTGGCATTATCCCAAGCACCACCGGTATTGGCCATATAGATGCTCATAAGGAAGCCAGCGGCAAGAACGCCGATCAGAAATCCGGCAAGGATATTGACATCCAAAATTCCCAATACCACCGGCACGACAACAGCAATGATGCCTGGCAGGAGCATCTCCCTCAATGCAGCATTGGTAGAGATCTTGACACAGGCCTCAGTATCCGGCTCAACACCCGGTTCACCGGCCAGAAGCCCCTTGATCTCCCGGAACTGGCGACGGATCTCAACGATCATCTTATTGGCCGCCCGGCTTACAGCACCCATGGTCATCGCCCCGAAGAAGAAGGGCATCATGGCTCCTATGATCAAGCCGACAATCACGTAAGGATTATTCAAAGAAATATTTAAAACGAAAGGCTTGGCAGCATCCGCAGCAGCTCCACCTGCAACCAAATTGGTATAGAAAGCTACAAACAAAGCCAAGGCAGTCAAGGCGGCAGAGGAAACT
>JAIRUT010000104.1 GCA_031254255.1 Coriobacteriales bacterium | reverse complement strand
AATGAGTGTTTTTTTATAATGATTCTGTACTTTTTGTTTTCTGTCTTGCCCTTGCCCTATGCCACAATACCAAGAACAGTGCACCTATTATACTTGCACCTAGTGATGCGCTGAGAATTCCCAGTTTGGCAAAGGTCAGGTATTTGGGATCTGCAAAGCTGAGGTTGGCGATAAAGATAGCCATCGTGAAGCCGATTCCTCCTAAAATTCCAGAGCCAAGAATATGATCCCACCTGATTCCGCTGGCCAGTTTGGCTATCTTCAGTTTGACCGACAGCCAACTGAAGAGGAAGATGCCCAGCGGTTTGCCGATCAACAATCCGAGAAAGACACCTAAGGTTACCTGTGAGCAGACCACGCCAGCCAAACTTTCTTGTGCCAATGAAACACCGGCGTTGGCGAAGGCGAAAATGGGCAGGGCGATGAATACCGCCACTGGACTTATCAGCTCCATCAGTGTGACCATCGGTGGTGAAGCTGATCTGGCAATGTTGTGGAGGCGGATTGTATTGCGGGTGTAGCTGGTCTGCGCGAGCAGTGGCTCTCCCGGTTTAAAGCTGGCACTCATTTCTTGGAGCCGTTCATTGCCCCAGCTCAGGAAGGCGTTCGGGTCAACTTTGCTGCTGGACGGAATGGCCAAAGCCAGTAAGATCCCGGCAAGAGTAGGATGGATGTTTGCCAGATAAAAGGCTATCCAGAGTAAAATGCCGACGAATAGATAGGCTCCTAGCGCATATACATGCCTGCGGTTCATTAGAATCAGGACACCAAAGATCAAAGCAGCAATGCCGATCCAAATCAGGTCCAGGCTGTTCCCATAAAAGATTGCTATCACCAGAATTGCAAAAATGTCGTCAGCGATGGCCAATGTGGAGAGGAATATCTTCAGGGATGGGGGTATGCGCGAACCGAGAACAGTCAGCACGGCAAGGGTAAAGGCGATATCTGTGGCCATCGGAATACCCCAGCCGCGCACGCTCTCAGTTCCCCAATTGAAAGCAAGGTAGATGATGATCGGGAAAAGGCAACCCCCGACCGCGGCTAGCACGGGTAGAGCGGCCGTCCGCAGGTCGCGGAACTCTCCGACAGTCAGCTCGAATTTGATTTCCAAGCCGATCAGGATGAAAAAGGTGGTCATCAGCAGGTCATTGACCAGGTGGATCAGTGTGGTTTGGATGCTCAGATTGCCGATGCTCAGGAGTATCTCGGTTTGCCAGAAGGAGCCAATGTGGCTATGCAACGGGGTGTTGGCCAACGTGAAGGCGAGGATGGCCGCTCCCAGCATAATGACTGCGCCAATTATTGTGGAGTTTTTCAGACGCCCCAGTATCGCCAGTCGTTGCCGACGTCGGACTACTGGGGGAATGTAGGGATCTTCAGTGTTCATCAAACTCTCATCAGGCGTTCATCAGGCCTCATCGCAGGCTTGCCGGGACAGCCGCACTAAACCTTTCCAGCAAATCCGCGCTTTCGATTCGTGCTGTCCAGCACGTAGCAGCTAAATGAGTTCATTAGTGCTTTCTTAGATTATACTGTGTGAATGTTTAAGAGGTATGCATTTGAGAAGCATGATTTGTTTGGAGAATAGCCTGTGACCATTTTCACGCCCATTCTGCAAGTATTGCTGGCTGGTGTAGTTATTTTCGTTCTCGGGGTGATCGCTTGGCGCGATTATAAGACCGGCAAGATCCCCGACCTTCTGAGCCTTGCGCTTCTGGTTTGCGGGATCGTAGCGCTGGTGGTCTACGATCAGCCCGACCTGCGCGCGCGCTTGATCGGTCTTGTGGCCATCAGCGGTCCGTTGCTGTTGATCACCCTGGCTAAACCCCGTGCCATTGGCGGCGGCGATGTCAAGCTGATGGCAGCGGCGGGATTTCTCCTCGGTTGGAAGGCTGTCTTGGTTGCTTTTGGCCTGGGGGTTGTCTTGGCTGGGGTTTACGCTGTCTATCTGCTGGCTAGCAAGAAGAAGAAGCGCAATGAGCACTTCCCATTTGGCCCGGCGCTCTGCGTTGGTATAGCGGTCTCCTATTTCTTTAGCGGTCAGGTAATCGGATTTTTGTTTGGATGAGGACAGGGCTCACGTGTGATGCGCCCGCGTGTGGCCTGTAACCGACGCTGGTCAAGGTTGTGGCGTTGTGGCACTGGGTCGCATTGTGGCGCGGGTTGCGTTTTTCTGGAATAATTGGGAGAACAATCAAACACCAGCGATAATTCGGCGTTCACAAACGCCTATGGTGCCTGCAAAGCAGTATACTAAAAAAATATTGGCTTATAGATGACGACTGTCGTCATTTGTAGAATGGCTAACGCTGTTCCTTTGAGAGGAGTTTATCGTGCAGAAAAAATATCTGATGACACCTGGGCCGACTCCGGTGCCCAGCGAGGTTCTCTTGGCTCAGGCCCGTCCTATGATCCATCACCGGACGGCGGACTTTGACGCCGTGGTAAAGAACTGTGCTGCTGGCTTGAAATACATATTTCAGACAGAAAAATCCGACGTTTTAATATTTGCGGCTTCCGGTACGGGTGCCATGGAGTCCTCGATCTCCAATTGCTTTTGCGCCGGTGACAAGATTTTGGTTACCACGAATGGCAAGTTCGGCCAGCGCATGCAGCAAATCTCCAAGGCCTATGGCTTAGATGTCCATGTTCTTGAATACGGCTGGCAGCAGGTCGTCAAGCCGACGGACATCGCGGAGTTCCTGAAGGCCAATCCGGACACGCGCGGTGTCGTGGTCACCCAGTCCGAGACCTCCTCTGGCGTACTCAATGATGTGCAAGCCGTTGGGGCAATCGTCAATGATTATCCGGAATGTATATTCATCGTGGATAGTATCACTGGTATCGGAGCCGTGGACTGCAAGACTGACGAGTGGAATCTCGATGTCGTGATGACCGGCTCCCAGAAGGGCCTGATGCTGCCGCCCGGACTGGCAGCCGTGAGCGTCAGCCCGAAGGCTTGGAAGGCCTACGAACGCTCCACCCTGCCAAAGTTCTACTTCGATTGGAAGAAGTACAAGAAAAACCTCGAGGACAACACCACGCCCTTCACACCGGCCGTCAGCCTGATGATTGGCCTTGGTGAGTCTATCCGGATGATGCAAGAAGAGGGTATCGAGAATATAATTGCCAGGCACGCCCGTCTGGCTGAGGCCACACGTAAGGGTTGCGAGGCCTTGGGGCTGGAGCTCTTTGCTCCAGCTGAGGGTCGCGGCAATGCGGTCACTCCGGTCTGGGTTCCAGAAGGCATCGACGGCAAGAAGCTCGTCAGCCTGATGAAGAACAAGCACGGCGTGACCATCGCCGGAGGTCAGGATGATTACGCGGGTCGCATTTTCCGCGTCGGTCATCTCGGTTATTTTGGTGACTTTGACATCATCACAACGCTAGCCGCTCTGGAGATGAGCTTGGTCGAGCTTGGTTATGATTTTGAGCCGGGAAGCGGTATCAAGGCCGCCGAGGCTGTTCTGATGAATAGGGAGGCCTGAGAAAATGAAAATACTGATTCCCGAAAAGCTGGCCAAAGCCGGCATTGAGCTGCTTGAAGAGACTGGTCACGAGGTTGAAGTCAAGTTGGATCTGAGCCCGGAGGAGTTGATCGCCTGCATCGCTGACTATGACGCACTGATCGTCCGCAGCGCCACCAAAGTCACCCGCGAGGTCATCGAGGCAGGAACAAACCTCAAGGTTATCGGTCGAGCCGGTGTTGGTGTGGACAATGTTGATGTGCCGGCTGCTACCGAGCATGGCGTGATTGTCTGCAACGCTCCGACTTCCAACGTGGTCAGCGCCGCGGAGCAGGCCTTTGCCCTGATGCTGGCAGCTGCCCGCTTCACCCCGCAGGCCAACGCCTCCATGAAGGAGCACAAGTGGGACCGCGGAAAGTTCACCGGAGTTGAGCTCTACGGTAAGACCTTGGCCATCATCGGCATTGGGCGCATTGGTGGCTTGATCGCCCAGCGCGCCAATGCCTTCGAGATGAAGTGCATCGGCTACGACCCATATGCTACCCAGAAGCGCGCTGACGAGATCGGCGTTACCCTCTACGACACGTTGGACGAGATCCTGCCCTTGGCGGACTTTTTCACCGTGCATATGCCAAGGACCAAAGAGACCATCGGCATGTTCTCAACCGAGCAGTTTGCCAAGATGAAGGATGGAGTGATCCTCGTCAACGATGCCCGTGGTGGCATCTATGATATTGAGGCTTTGGCCGAAGCTGTGAAGAGCGGCAAGGTTTTTGGTGCCGGCATCGATGTCTACGACAGCGAACCTTGCACGGAAAGTCCGATGCATGAGGTGGACAACATTATTCTCACACCTCACCTTGGCGCCTCCACCAAGGAGGCCCAGGACCGGGCAGGCGTACAGACGGCCGAGTTCGTGCTCCTCGGTCTGGAGGGGAAGATGGTTCCGACCGCGGTGAATGTCGCCTTGGTGCCGGACGATGTGATGGTCGCAGTCAAACCCTTCATTGAGCCCAGCCAAATTGCTGGAGATTTCCTGTCTCAGCTGGCTGACGATGCGATTGAGACCCTGACGGTTCGCGCCTACGGTGACTTGGCTGAGCACGATATCAGCCTGCTGGGTACCGCTGCCCTGCGCGGCATCTTCTCGCGCTCCAGTGACGAGGCTGTGAACTTCGTGAACGCCAACTATTTGGCTGAGCAGCGGGGTGTCAAGCTCCGTTTTGAGCCCAGCACCATTCGTTCGGAGTATGCAAACAAGGTCAGTTTCGAAGGCCGCGCTGGTGATGATCTGCTCGAGGTTTCGATTACCATCTCCGGGCCTTACGAGGAAACCCGGATCATCTCGGTGATGGGTTGTCCGCTGGATCTGATTCCTGGCAAGTATGTGTTCATCCAAAGCTATCAGGACAAACCAGGGCAGCTCGGGCGCATGGGGAC
>JAIRUT010000050.1 GCA_031254255.1 Coriobacteriales bacterium | reverse complement strand
GGCGGAATCACGCAGCATATCGGTGCATCTGTGGCGCGGATACATGACCGTCAGATTACCTTCATCGACACACCCGGCCACGAGGCCTTCACTGCTATGCGCGCCCGTGGTGCCGCGGTCACTGATGTCGTAGTACTTGTGGTGGCAGCTGATGACGGAGTGATGCCCCAGACCGTGGAGGCTATCAACCATGCCGACGCCGCCGGTGTGCCGATTGTGGTGGCTATCAACAAGATGGATAAACCCGGTGCCAACCCGGATAGGGTGCGTTCAGAACTGTCCGAGCACAGTATCATTTCCGAAGAGTGGGGTGGACAGAACATGTTCGTCGAAGTCTCGGCGATGCGCCGCATGGGAATCGACGAGCTCTTGGAGGCGATCCTGCTGCAGGCTGATGTGCTCGAGCTGAAGGCCAACTCCAATGCCCTGGCTTCAGGTTTCGTGATTGAGGCCAAGCTGGATAAAGGCCGTGGCCCGGTAGCTACGGTCTTGGTTCAGCGCGGAGCATTGAAGACCGGTGACATACTTGTCGCCGGCAGTGCCCATGGCCGTGTGCGTGCGCTGATTGACCCCCTGGGCGATACAACAGACCAGGCATTTCCGGCTGATCCTGTGGAGATCCTCGGTCTGAGCAGTGTGCCGGAGGCTGGCGATGAGTTCCGGGTTCTCGAAGACGAGCGCGATGCCCGTAATCTGGCTGAGGACCGGGCTTTGCGTAAGCGTCTGGCCGAACAACAAGACAACTCCCACGCTTCACTTGAGGATCTATTTGCCCGTATCGAAGAAGGCGCTGTCGATCTGAATCTGGTCGTCAAGGCTGATGTCCAGGGCTCGATTGAGGCTCTTAAAGATGCTTTGGGAAATATGGACCAAAGCGAGGTGCATATCAACGTCATTCATTCCGCCGTCGGTGGTATCACGGAAACCGACGTCAATCTGGCGGCCGCCTCCGATGCCATCATCATCGGCTTCAATGTCCGGCCCGTGACCAAGGCTCGGGCGGCTGCCGTGCAAGAGGGAGTCGAGATCAAGACATACCGCGTCATCTATCAGGCCATCGACGACATCAATGCAGCCCGAGTGGGTCTCCTGAAGCCAGAACTGGTAGAGCAAAGTGACGGTTTTGCCGAGGTCCGCGAGATATTCAGGGTGCCGAAGCAGGGCAACATTGCTGGTTGTCTGGTCAACGAAGGCGAGATATTCAAGGACGATCAGATGCGGGTTGTGCGTGACGGTACCGTGGTTTTCGAGGGCGTCATTGCCTCTCTGCGCCACTATCGCGATGAGGTCAAGAGCATTCGCGCCGGCTCGGAATGCGGTATCGGTATCCAAGATTTCCAAGATGTCAAAGTTGGCGATATATTGGAGGGTTTCCGAGTCAAGGAAGTAGCTCGTGAGGCCTGATCTGGGACTGGAGGTATGGACAAGATGGAAGACAAGATAACACGTCGTACCAATGAGGCTGCTCGTGAGGCGTTGGCTTCAATACTTCTTTATCAGATCAAGGATCCACGTCTGGATTTCGCAACTATCAGCGGTGTGGATGTCTCGCGGGATCGCAGTGTTGCGCGGGTCTACATAAGCGCTGAGCGTGGACACGAAGACGAGGTGGCCGAAGGTTTGGAGAGTGCCAAAGGCCGGATGCGTTCACTACTGGGTGCTGAGCTCGGTTGGAGGATGACACCGGAGCTGCGCTTTGCCATTGATACAACGCTGGATGAAGCTGAGCGGATTGCTAATGCCTTGAAGGAAGTTCCACCAACCTTGTCTGTGGAAAAGGACGAATGGGGTTATCCGCTTGCATCTGAGTGAACAGGACTATCTTGAACTGCTGGAGTTTTTCCAGCCTGGTCAGTCGGTGGCTATCTGTGGGCATGTGAATCCTGATGGCGACTGCTTGGGTTCAGCCGTGGCGCTCGGACTCTTCCTTGAAGCTCATGGCTGTCAAGTGGTTAAGCTCTTGGCCAGCGGAAATACTCCTCCCAGGCGCTATAATTTTCTCCAGGGTTATCACTTCAGTTCTGTCTTGGACTATCAGGATAGCCCGGATTTATTCATTGCTGTGGATCTCTCCGATATCAAACGTCTTGGCGATGCGGCCAGTGTTACCAAGAGAGCCGGCCAAGTCCTCGTCATTGACCATCATCAGGGCTATAGCGGCTTTGCCGATCATGCGCTGATTGATCCGGATTCAGCGGCGACGGGACTTCTGGTCTGGAACCTGATTAAGGCCAGTGGGGAGAAGGCGGAGGCGGAGGCGGAGGCGGAGGCGGTTACCGCCGATATCGCTTCGGCCTGCTATGTTGCCATGATGACCGATACTGGGCGTTTTGCCTATCAAAACACCGGTGTCGATGTCTTTGAGGCGGCAGCATCAATGGTCAGGGCCGGCGCGGATCCAGCTTTGTTGAACCGTTTGGTCTACGAGGAGCGCCTTGAGTCGTCATTGCAGCTGGATGCTTTGGTGATCAATCGTCTGGAGTACTTGGATGAGGAGAAGAAAGTTGTCTGCTCATGGGTGACAAGTGATGATTATCGAGACCTTGGGGTTGATCGTTCTGATACCGAGAACCTGTCGGTGATCTTGCGCTCTATCCAGGGGGTCGAAGTGGTCATTTTGCTACGCGAGGAAGGCGATTTGCCGCACAACAGGGGGGTCGACCAATCAAGCGAGGGACACGATCAAATGCAAGCGCAAGAGGATGACAATGGCAAGCTGATTCGTGTCAACCTGCGCTCCAAGTCGGACTTCGATGTTGGCAAGTTGGCCGCCAGTTTTGGTGGCGGTGGCCATCAGGGTGCTGCTGGTTACAACTTTCGAGGGGAGAGATCAGTGGTTTTGAGCAACCTAATGCCTGTCCTTGGCAATTCTGGCTTCAGCATATTATAAATTTTGATAAAATTATTAATTCTCACACATTCTTGACAGCATAAATTGCATAATATGTGGGTGCTACTGAATTGCTAGTTAATGCAGGGTGTTTTGTATAATGATGAGGAAGAATGGATCGGCGTTCCAAAAACTGGGAGATACTGGAATTGTGGTGAACGGAAATATGCCAAAAGCCAAAAGAGGCGCAACTGATCTCAATGGTGTGATCTTGATTGATAAGCCGGGTGGTATGACATCCCATGATGTTGTCGACCGCCTGCGGGAGCTGACAGGAGAGGGACGTATCGGCCATGCCGGAACCCTCGATCCAGCAGCAACAGGTCTGCTGATCCTCTGCGTCGGCCCGGCTACACGTCTTTCCGATCAGCTGATGGGTCACGACAAGGAATATGTCGCTAGAATCATCTTCGGGGCGTCAACAGACACAGACGATGCCGAGGGAAATGTGGTTAAAACATTCAAAGGCGAGCTTCCTGCTGATCTCACTGATCCCATATATGCTGATGAAGTGCTGACTAGTTTTCTGGGGCACCAGAGCCAGATGCCCCCACAGTTCTCAGCCATCAAGCAAAACGGTGTGGCCGCCTACAAGAAGGCCCGTCAAGGGGAGAAAAACACCCTGAAACCCCGAGAGGTTGATATCCTGGACATCAACCTCTTTGTTGCAGATGCAGATAGTTGGGTGATTAGCACCCATGTATCCAAAGGAACATATATACGTTCCTTGGCGCGGGATATCGGTGAACGTGTTGGCTGTCCAGCCCATCTGGGAGAGCTGAAGCGCACGGGCGTTGGCCCATGGAACCTGACCCGTGCACATAGCCTGGATAAGCTGGCAGACTTATCGGTTGCCGAGATTGAGGCTTTGTTTCTGAGCGAGGAAGAACTCAAATCCGGGCTGCTTCCCAAGGAGTTGTCCGAATAAAAACAGTCTGCACAATAGGCGTTTTTGACGGTGTCCACCTTGGTCACCAGTTTCTGTTGGCCAAAGCCGAAGAGGAGGCCCGCAAGTTAGGCCTGCCTTGCTTGGTGGTCACCTTTGATCGGGATCCGGATGAGCTGTTCCTGCCCTTGGACAGGCAGCGCAAACTGCTGTCCAACTTCGAGCGGTTGGCTCTGCTTTCAGGCCATGCTGGTCAGCGTGAGGTCTTAGCCCTGCCCTTCGACAGGCAGACAGCCCAGCTTACAGCTGGGGAATTTCTGGAATGGCTCCGTAGCGACTTTTGCCATCCCCAAGTTATCCATGTAGGTCAGGACTTCCGATTTGGGGCCAAGGCAGCTGGAGATGTTCAGCTCTTGCAGGAATGGGGCGCCAAGCAAGGTTGCCAAGTCAGGGCGCACAGCTTGCTGGATGATGCAGGCATCCCGGTCACGGCAAGCCGTATCCGCGATTGCCTGGCAAATGGGCAGTTGGAGGAAGCCAATCATCTGCTGACCCGTCCACATCACCTCTTCGGTCAAGTCGTGCATGGCCGCGGGATAGGCAAGGGATTAGGATTCCCGACAGCCAATATCAACTCAGATACTGGAGTTATGCTACCAGCCGAAGGGGTCTATGCGGGTCGCGTGCACATACTTGATGATGGTGTGGCAAAAGGTGTGGCAAAGGGACGGTACGATTGTCAGCTCTCTTGCGTTTCGTCTGACGCCATTCCGGCGGCCATTTCAGTAGGTAAGCCCCTGACCTTTGCCGGAGTATCGGCTACTGTCGAAGCCACTTTGCTGGACTTCAACGACGACATCTATGCTGCAACTGTAGTGGTCGAGTTTCTCAGGTACCTGCGCCCGATGCAGGCATTTGCAAATCCCACCGAACTGAGCGACCAGATAACCAGGGACGTTCAACAGGTTCGCGAAAGCTTTTAAGGGTTGCAATTGAGCGTAGTTGTAACGGTTTACTACGAACTTGTATTTATATGAGCAGGGGAATAGACAAGGAACCGTCCCCTGTCTATTCTTTATGCGAAATCTGAAAACAAGACTTGACAAGAGTCTTGTGTGGCAGCATTATTATGCACATATACGGATAGACCTGCGGGTTGCCCGCTCTCGTTGCATGGGAGCGAAGCTTTGGTACCTTGGGTGTTGAGGCACTGTAAGTGTGTCAGGCGGTGCAGGTCGCATATTCCGTTGTAAGGGGCGAATTGAACAAGGGGGCAAACCATGGCTGATAAGGCCAGTATCGCAGGCGGCATTTACACCCGCCGAAGAGATCCACCATCAGAAAACAAAATGATGTCTCCAGGCAGGCTGGCGTTTGCACGCCTTTGTCATTTTGAGCGCAGCAAAGAATCTTGTCCGATATAGCAGCAGGGGATGACGCAAGTAATCCAAAGCAAGCAACCGGAGGGTCAAGGAATCATTGCCGGAGGGTGGAAACATACAGGTGGCATCGGGCATGGGGCCTGAATGCCGAACCAAACCGATCCCACGGGGAGAAGGCCTACGTGGGACAAAACCCAGTAAGGGGGCGAAAGAAAGAAGATGGAAGAAAAGACGGTGAAGAGAAGGTGGATAGACAGGGGACGGTT
>JAIRUT010000032.1 GCA_031254255.1 Coriobacteriales bacterium | reverse complement strand
CACCGACGGTCGGCACGCCCAGGCAGTTGCCATAGGCGCCGATGCCGGCCACCGCGCCTTCGAAGAGATAGCGCTGACGCGGCTTGGCCAGACTGCCGAAGCGCAGCGAGTCCAGCGCTGCAATGGGACGCGCGCCCATCGTGAATATGTCGCGAATGATCCCACCAATGCCGGTGGCAGCTCCTTGGAAGGGCTCGATCGCCGAAGGGTGGTTGTGGGATTCCATCTTGAAGGCCACCGCCCAACCTTCACCGACGCTGATCACGCCGGCATTCTCGCCGGGGCCCTGCAAGACGGCCGGACCGCTGGTCGGAAACTTCTTGAGTTGTTTGCGTGAATGCTTGTAGGAGCAGTGCTCACTCCACATCAGGGAGTATATATATAGTTCGGTCAGTGAGGGCCTGCGTCCCTGCACGACTTTGACCTGCTCAAACTCCTCTTCGGTGAGGCCAAGTTCAACAGCCAGGCGCAGTGCCAGCTCGGGCTCAAGCTCTTCCACCTTGTCGCACACGGGAGCAGGGATATTCTCGTACTGGCTTGTTTCAGACATTTGCTTGTTCCTCGCTCTGGGAGCCGACATGGGCGTCGCCCTCGGTACCACCATCGGTACCACCCTCGATACCGCCTTGGGCGTTGACACTACCCGAGGAGCTGGCCAAGGCTCGCGCCTCCAGCCGCCGGACAGCAGCTTGGAACAAATATGCCCCGTCGCGACCGTTCAAGCCATCGCTGACGCGCTCCGGATGGGGCATGAGCCCAAAGACGTTGCCGCGCTCATTGCATATTCCGGCAATATCATCCAAGGATCCGTTTGGAGCAGCAGAACCCATGGAAACCAAGCCATCCGGACGGCAATAGCGCAGGACGATCTGCCCCTTGGCTTCCATCCGTCCGAGCGTCAGCTCATCGCAGTAGTAATTGCCCTCACCATGGGCAATAGGCAGCTCGATCATACTACCCGGCTCCAAGTCGATCCACTGGCAAACGCTGGCCTCGACACGCAGGTGCACAGACTGGCAGATGAATTTGAGATCTCGATTCTGCAGCAAAACGCCAGGAAGCAGGCCGGCTTCGGTGAGAATCTGGAAACCGTTGCAGATACCGATTACCGGATGCCCAGCAGCCGCGAAGGCCTTTACGGATTCCATCACCGGGGAGAATCTGGCGATCGCCCCGCAACGCAGATAGTCGCCATAAGAGAAGCCTCCCGGCAAGACCAAGGCATCACAACCGCCCAAGTCTGTCTGGTTGTGCCAGACATAGCTAGCTTGATAGCCTAAGTGTTCCAGCGCATGGACTACATCCTGATCGCAATTCGAGCCCGGAAAACTGAGGACACCAAAGTGCGTACTGCTCACGTGTGTGTTGCTCACGTGCGTGTTGCCATTGCGCATGTTGCCCACTTGCGTACTGCCATCTGTCATGCTACCTCTGTGTTTCCTACGATTTCTTCGATCCGGAAGTCCTCGATCACCGGATTTGCCAGCAACTTGGCGCACATCTCCTCAACTTGCGCAGGCGAGACATCGTCCGCACAGCTAAGCTCAATGAACTTACCGATCCGAAGATCCTCCAAACCTTCATATCCCAAGGTCAACAGGGCATTTTTCGAAGCAGCACCAGCCGGATCAAAAATCCCCTGCTTCCCAGTGATGTGAATTTGATAGCGCTTCATCAGTCAATCTTCCTAGGTTCTTCGGGAAGCTTGAAGTCATCAACCACCGACACATCGGCGATGCTGAACCCTTGGGGCTCGGCAGCTGAGTTCACGCCTGTCGGGCCATCGTCCGTTGGATCCGCGCCCGCTATGCTCACCTCCGCCTGGCTATCCGCAGCCCCACTGGCCTGCGCCAAGCTGGCACTCGCATCGGCTTTGCCCGCCCTGACCTTGGTCACTTTGATATTGCCTTGGTCTCCATTCGTCTCGCTCTGGCCAGCCTCCGAGTCGCCTCGAACTCCGGCTCGCTTGGCACCCTTGGCGGCCTTTCTGGCTGCCTCCAGCTCCTTAGCCTGGGCCAAAGCCTCCTGCTCGTGTTTGATCTGCTTGGGAGACTTGCCTCCTTGAGAGCCGGCCTGATAAGCCTTGACATGCGGCTTGACCTTGCGAAAATCAATTACGAAAGCAGCGATAATGCAGATATAGGCCGGAACCATTGTGTACATAAAGGCCATTGTATTCTTGAATGTGTTCTGGAACAGAAACGACAAGACCACGCAGACAATACCAATACCAAGGAGAACCCAATAAACTCGACGCCATTTACGGTACTCAGCGTTAGCATTCAATGCAGCAGTCATCGGATTGGCATTGGCAGAGAAGAATTTTGGCTTTTCCTGCGGTTTTACCTTTTCGGGCTTCTCTTCCGGAAGCTCAGAGACATCAATGCCCAAAGCTGCTGCCTTGGCCTGCGCGGCCTCTTCCTCGGCTTGCTGAGCACGCTCTTCGGCACGCTTCGCCCGCTCGGACGCCTTTTCCTCCATCTGCTTTCTACGTTGCTTCTCGGCCGCCCGCTTCTCAGCTGCGGTGGTTGGCTTCTTGGGAACATATACCGAGGCGGCAGCCTGAGAGGTCGGCTTAGCTGAACTGGCCGACTTTCTGGTCTGGCCTCCCGGCCCATCGCCTTGATAGCGCTGATTCATAGGATTGCGTTGTGCCATAAAAAAATGCTCCTTTTAGAAGAATAGCCTTCATCTTTGCGCAGTATCCTGCGGCTCTGCGGCTGGCCCAGTCTCAAGCTCTATCAGCGCAAATGCCACTATTACTGCACTATGTAGCTGATTTGTACCTTCACACTATAGCAGAGCTCAGCCAGCATTGAATAAACGGTTCTTGGGTAGCACCGTTTTGTTGCCTGTGCGCCAGATTGTAGATAACTGCTTGCTCGGAGCGTCACTTCTCGTTTTGGAACCAGTCTTTAAACGACAGGGAATACTCGCTGGGGCTTTCTCCGGCTTTCATGGGTTTGAACTCCTGCTTGGTCAGGAGCTGGTAGACCTCGATGTAACGCTCGGAAGTGGACTTGATGATCTCCTCGGGCAGGCAAGGTGGCTCGCCCGTGAAGTCCCAGTTGGCCTTGAGCCAGTCGCGAACGATCTGTTTGTCAAAACTCTTCTGGCCATGACCGGGCTCATATTCATCCTTTGGCCAAAAACGTGATGAATCTGGCGTCAAGAATTCATCCGCAAGAATAATACGACCCTCGTAAAGGCCAAACTCCATCTTCGTGTCGGCGATGATCAACCCGCGCAGCCAAGCCAGATCACGTCCGATCTCATAGGCGGAAATGGAATCGGCGCAAATGCCTCGAGCAATCGGGCCGCCAAGCATCTCGATAGTCTCATCAAGGCTGATCGGCATATCATGCTCGCCCACCGGAGCCTTCGTGGTCGGAGTGTAGATCGGCCACTCCATGCGGCTGGACTCCACCAGGCCAGTCTCCACCTCAACGCCACCGACCGTGCCCTTCTCCTTGTATTCCTCAACCACGCTACCACTTAAATAACCTCGGACTATACATTCGACTGGAAACATCTCGGCCTTCTTGACCAGCATTGAACGTCCTGCGATCTCCTCAGCAAAGGGCTGGAATTGCTCTGGGTATTCGCCAGTGTTCGCAGTCAGAAAGTGTGATTCCTTGAGTTCCTTGAAAAAATCAAACCAGAAGATCGATATCCGCGTCAGGATCTCACCCTTGTAGGGGATGACATCCGGCAAAATATAGTCAAAGGCGGATATGCGATCACTGGCCACGAGCAGCAATTTGTCGCCAAGGTCGTAAATATCGCGAACCTTGCCCTGATAATCCGGTTTGATAGCTTCCGCAAGCAACATAGCTGGGCCTTTCTCTCGTTTCCTTTTGGATGGAAATATAGGGATGGAAAATAATTCCTCCCTATTCTACCCACACAACGAAACATTGCTTGCGCAGAGGGTTCGATTTGCTTAAATTTGACCGCAAGTCGGTGCGTTATGCGGTATGTGCGTTGTGACCTTATGTGCGTGATGTGCCATGGCGTCGCCCGCAGAGCATTACCTGCGTTGTACGCCATGGATCAGTTGGGATTTTGCTTTTGCTTTTGCCTCCGTGGGTCAACTGTCGCTTTTGACCTTACTGCCACCGTTATCGTTTGCCTTGGGTGTCACAAAACGATAGCCGACTCCGTGAACAGTGAACAGCCAGCGCGAATTGGAGGGGCTGTCCCCCAACTTGGAACGCAGGTTTTTCATGTGCGAATCGACCGTCCGCTCATAGCCTTCATGATTGTATCCAAAGACCTTGCGAACAAGCTCCATACGCTGGTAAACGCGGCCCGGGAATCGAGCCAGGGTCAACAGGAGGTTGAACTCACTGAGGGTCAGATTGATGTCCTCACCATCTACGATGACCCGCCGGGCCGGAACATCGATCACCAGCCCATCAAAAGTCAGGACATCCCGTTGCGGTTCAGCGGTTGAACGTGAGCGTCTGATAAGTGCACGGGTTCGTGCCACCAGCTCCCGCGGCGAGAAAGGCCTGGACAGGCAATCGTCTGCCCCCAACTCCAGGCATTCGACACGGCCATCCACCGAATCATCGACAGTAATGGCGATAATTGGTACATTCGAACGGTCCCTGATCTGCTTGATGACCTCTTGGCCAGAGATATCTTGGAGAGCCAAGTCAATTATCACGAGATGAAAACGTCCCGTATCGAAAGCTTCCAAACCAGCGCGCCCATCTTTGGAAGTCTGGAGAAAGTAGCCCTCACTGTGAAGATGGGCCTCCAGAGAATCTCGAACAGTGGACTCATCCTCAATGAGGAGGATATTTTGCATTTCAGGTGCCACGATGCCTCCAATTTAATCAGATTCGGATATTCTTGATATTAAATGATCTTCTACCAATCAAATAATTTTAGAATGATCTGAGCTCATATTCCAGCATATACTAACAAATGAGCTCACAAAAGATCGGATTTAATACCTCATGCATTGCGACTTATTTATATACTTTTTTGGACATTTCTGTCCAGTATTAAACCGCGACAGGTCTTTTTTGGGGTGTGTGTGGATGTTTTCTCTGTATGTTGTGACTTACCGAGCTTGGTCGTTGCCCTCCTAGACAACGTTCAAAAAGCGCCATTCACTGCTATCCTGCTGGCCACCGGTCTCCTAGTCAACTGGAGTTACTGGCGGATCGTGCGAAGACTCGGACAATCGTAGCCGATGCAATACTTGCAGAAGAAGCCTTGGTCTGTGCAAAGACAACGATGTGGTCGGACTCACCCCAACCGGCGAGAGTGTCTCCAAAATCCTCGGTATCAGATGGTGGAGGGATAATGCAGTAGCTTTGGTTGGCTACGTCCAATCCTACCACACTAAGAGTTGATTTCAGCACTAAAAACTCATTTACTCGCATAGCTGGAGAGGTAGGAACTCGCCCAAAATGCAGCCACTGCCCATTATCCATCTGCCTGTAGGTGCCAAACTGGCCAAGGCCACCGGCCGAGGAATAGTTGGCCTCGATGCTGAATGTGAAGCTGTTATCCAAATAGAGGGCTTCGGAGACCCGCAACGACTGCGGCAGGATCACCGATGCAATCAGGCTGTCATCGGCCACCGACAGGGCAGTAAGCCGGTAATAGATACCATTTGTATCCACACGCGGCACAAAACTCAAAATGCCTTGGGTTGCAAGCGGCTGGGCGATCATCCGGCCATGGGAGGTGTAGACAACATAGGGAGGGCGTTGGAGCGCAGCTGTGACGGTGTCTGCGGGAGTAGTTTGAGGGGCAGTTGTCTCGTGTCCGGCTGCCTGTTCGGCATCAAATTCGCCAAGGACTGCCGCCTTCAGGTAGGAGTTTTCGTATTGCGCTGCTCCACCGGCGTTAGGCATGACGCTCCAATAGGCTTTACTGCCGCTGACGCAGATCAAGGGAACCTCGTAGTCTGAGCTTCCCTGGTCTAAAAGTTGAGGGGTTCCGAGTGTCGCACCTTTGAGGCTTGCTGCATAAACCTGCCAACCCTGGTCAGAGAGGTCGAGCTCCGTCCAGATCAGTGCCGTGTCACTGGCCCGGCCATCGTAGAGGATGGCGGCGGGATGAATTGGGGGGGCGGAGGCGGAGGCGGAGGCGGAGGCGGAG
>JAIRUT010000120.1 GCA_031254255.1 Coriobacteriales bacterium | reverse complement strand
CTCGTCGGTACCTTCAGGCAACCCGCTTTTGTCTCTGCCGAGCTGAAGAGTTTGGTTACCCTACCTGATATCCAATGGAAGAATGGATATGCCGAAATAGCCAAAGCTGCCCTGATCAGTGGCTCAGAAGACTGGGATTGGCTGAGCGAACGGGCACGGCAATTGGCTTCCCAAGCCCAGCCCGAAACCGAATATCTGGAACTGGTGCAGGAGGCCTTGGTGCGTGCTGTAGGGCTGAAAGCACGCTTGGTATCTGCTGATCCGTTGGAAAGCGGTGTGCGCATCTTCTTGAACTACGGGCACAGTTTTGCTCACGCTTTGGAAACTGTCAGCAATCACAGCATTGACCATGGTTTAGCGGTGGCCGAGGGTATCCGTTTTGCCTCTCGGTTGGCGGTGGAGGCCATCGGCGCCGATCCGGATTTCGCTGATCGACAGGGAGCAATACTCGATGCTTTGGGACTGGAGGCCATGCAGATCTCGTTTACAGCAGATGAGCTGTTCGCCGCCATGCTCGGCGACAAGAAAAACGATTCCCGGGGACTGCGCATGGTTTTTGCCTCGGCACCCGGTGAAATGGAAGTCAAGCGCATAGATCCAGATCTCCTGAAGATCTATCTGCTCTATTGGGAGGAGGCTCATTCCTGATGAAACATCGGATATTGGTGCTAAACGGCCCGAACCTGAATCTGCTTGGCCAGCGTGAGCCGGATATTTATGGCATCCTGACCTTGGAACAGATCAATCAGCTGATGCTCGAACATCTTGGTCAGCGTGAGTTTGGATTGGGCGAATTTGAGCTGGATTTTTGCCAGTCCAACCATGAGGGCGTATTGATCGATACTCTTCATGCAGCTCAGGGCGAATATTGTGGAGTAATATTCAATCCAGCAGCATACACGCATTATTCGATTGCGATCCGTGACGCCTTGGCAGCAATCACTGTACCAGTTGTCGAAGTTCACCTCAGCGACATCCGCAGCAGAGAGGCCTTTCGTCATGACTCCCTGATCAGTGATGTAGCTGCAGCTACCTTTATGGGCAAGGGTGCAGGGTCCTACCTTGAGGCTTTGGACTTTCTGACCAATCTTGTCACGTCGGACTTGGTAGGGCATCTTGAGTAGGCGCTATGTCTTTTTCCCTCCTCGCTATGTATAAGCATTTGGATTTTAGCCGGCGTGATAGATAGAATAATAAATTGCCCTGTCCCTGATCAAGAAGAGAGCAAATGATGTCCAGTGATACTGATGCAAGGTTGACTCGCACCGGGTCGGCTTTGGCCAAAGAGAACATCCACATATATATTTGCACCAAAACCGCGGATATCCGCTGGTTGACCGGTTTTTCGCGAATCTTCGATGATGAACAGGCTCACTTTTTGGTCATCGTCTCTGAGCTGGCTGCACCAGCGGGCCCACAGCGTCTTTTGCATACCGATACTCGTTATTCCGGAGCCATGCGCCAACAGATGGACGGAGTTTTGGACAAGCTTGACGATGAGCGCAAGCCGCATCGCCAGTTTCTGGTGGAGTGTGTCGAGGGTCTCGGCCTAACGCGACAGCAGTCAGCAGACGATAAGATCCGTATCGCCATCGAAGCCGACTTGCCGTTGAGTTCCTATAGAGCCATCACTTCAACCCTCGATCAACTGGAGGGATGCCACTATGAGCTCGTGGAGAAGATAGCATTCATAGAAAGCCTGCGAGCAGTCAAGGATGCCAGCGAAATCGCGACCATGCGCGCCGCCCAAGCGATCACCGATGCCGGATTTGCGCATATGCTGGAGTTCTTGAGACCTGGTTTGAGCGAGACGGAAGTGGCCATCGAGCTGGAATTCTTCATGCGCCACAAAGGTGCGGAAGGCCTGGCCTTCCCAGTGATAGCCGCCTCAGGACCTAACTCTGCGATTCCCCATGCGGTACCTGGAGAAAGAATCCTCCAAAAGGGTGACTTCATGCTCATGGATTTCGGTGCTCGGGTAGATGGATATTGCTCAGACATGACTCGGACAGTTGTGTTGGGAAAAGCCGATGAGAAACAGAAACTGATCTACCAGACGGTTCTCCAAGCGCAAACTGAGACAATTCAGATGGTCAAGCCCGGCACTTCGCTTCAGGTACCGCAAGAGCACGTCAACGACATATTCGCTGCAGCTGGCTTCGATCAACTACCGCACGGACTAGGCCACGGTGTCGGCATCGACATCCATGAGCTGCCCGTGCTGTCAGTTGGGGCAGCCGGCCAGCTGGTAGCCGGCAACGTAGTCACAGTAGAGCCGGGAATTTACACGGAAGGCTTCGGCGGCGTCCGTATCGAAGACTACGGAGTAGTCACAGACAACGGCTTCGACAACTTCACGGCTTCGCCAAAAGAGCTGCTCGAACTATGAGGCTGTATAAGTTTGCCCTTTAGGAACATTTGTTCTTGCAAACGAACAGATGTTCTTGTATTATTGTTGCAGTATCCAAGTGGGGCCCTCGTTTGAGAGGCGGACATGATCTGCAATGGAAATTGTTGACAAGCTGAAGATCCTTGCTGATTCGGCTAAATATGATGTGGCTTGTACCTCCTGTGGGGTGGAGCGCACCGCTGTTCAAGGACAGCTGGGAAATGCCAGCTCAGCAGGCATTTGCCACGCTTTCACGGAGGATGGGCGCTGCGTTTCTCTGCTTAAGGTGCTGCTTTCCAACGCTTGTGCTTATGACTGTGCTTACTGCGTCAACCGTCGTAGTAATGACATCACACGGGCGACTTTTTCAGCACGCGAACTGGCTGAATTGACATATGGCTTCTATCGTCGCAACTATATCGAGGGTCTGTTTCTATCTTCTGGGATCCTCGGAGACCCCGACAGGACTACGGAGCTGATGTGTGAAGCTATCCGTCTATTGCGCGATCAGTACGGATTTCGCGGTTACATCCATGCCAAGGCCATACCTGGTGCTTCTGAGGAACTGCTTGTCCGCTTGGGCGTGCTGGTCGATCGCCTCAGCCTGAATATCGAATTCCCCTCCGAGTCCAGTCTGAAGGTGCTGGCTCCGGAAAAGGCCAAGGAGGCTATTTTGCCTCCGATGCGTTTTGTTCGCGACGGCATCAAGGCCAATTATCAGGACAAACGCCTATCGGTGGTCAAGAAGACGCGCTTTGTGCCAGCCGGACAATCCACCCAAATGATCATCGGGGCTTCTCCGGAAAGTGACTATCAGATCCTCACCCTCTCCGACCATCTCTACAGGAAGATGGATCTGCGCCGTGTGTTCTTCAGCGCCTACATCCCAGTCAGTGACGACCCGCTGCTGGCAGGCGTCCACAAGGCACCGCTTCTGCGCGAACACCGCCTCTATCAGGCCGACTGGCTGATGCGCTTCTACGAGTTTGGGGTTGACGAAATCATCAACGAACAACATCCCTTTCTGGATGTGCTGCTAGACCCCAAGGCCAACTGGGCGTTGAACAACATGGAGCATTTTCCGATGGAGGTGAACAAGGCCAGCTACGAGATGCTGCTGCGGATTCCCGGCGTGGGTGTCAAGGGAGCCAAGCGGATCATCAGCGCTCGACGCGAGCGGCGCTTGGATTTTGACGACCTGAAGCGCCTGCATATAACAATGAAGCGCGCCCGCTACTTCTTGACTTGCAAGGGGAGGATGGAAGAAGGCGTGCTCTTTGACCCCCTGAGCATTCACCAAGAGCTGACAAGGTCCGCTGCCCGCCGTCAATCTGGACGGGTTTTAGAGGGGCAGTTGAGCTTCCTCACAGAACAAAGTGCCGGTTCAGAGTTAGTCATGTGGGACAGCTGGAAGAGCATTTTGCAAGGTCTCAAGGGTGGCGACAGGATCAGCGTTGGGTCAGGTGGAGCAAGGGGATTGTAGAGCCGTGCATTCGGGAGGCCTGCATGCAGGGCAGATGGGAGCATTGCAACGTTCAACTGACTTATACCATAGGAGTAACTATGTACCGTCTGCATTATCAAACTGATGGAACTCTCGAAGGCCTACTGACGGCCATTTCCGAGGCGCAGATTCGCGGTGAGGATCCGGTGAACATTCTCATTGATCCGGAAAATCAGGAGTCCTTGTTTGACTCCCATATCCCGATTCTGACTGACCCTGGCAAGGCCGAAGAGTTGCGCACCCAGATCATCCAGCGTCTCACAGAATACGGATATGACAAGGTAAAAAAGCTATATTTAGCAGAGGATTCAAACCGAGGCGGAGTGGCCTTGCGCTATCTACGCTACACCCTCAAGCATGGGCAGCACTCACTTGGGCATCTGGCCCAACAAGCGGTCGCTGATGCTGAAGACATCATCAAGCAAGTTGAAAAGGAAGCCCATTTTATGATCCAATTCATCCGTTTTGCGGAGATTCAACCAGACATAAAGGGGACGGTTCTTTTATGTCTTGAATCCGATTCTCAGCATCAACTTTCCACTGGAACAAGACATAAAAGAACCGTCCCCTTTATGTCTTCTGGACTCTACTATGCGCATATTCAGCCAAAGGCCAGAGTGTTGCCCCTGATCATGGGGCATTTTGCCGCTCGCTACAACATTCAGCCCTTCATTATCCACGACTCGCGCCACTCAATGGCTGGTCTGTTTGACACCCAGCGCTGGTGGCTCGTTGCGGATGACACCCTGCGTCTGCCGGTTGATGCCGATGGGCTATCAAGCCTGGCCGAGGATGGCTACCAGGATCTTTGGAGAACTTTCTACCGCACTCTGACTATTCCTGAGCGCCGCAACCCAACCAGCCAGCGCAACGTCATGCC
>JAIRUT010000117.1 GCA_031254255.1 Coriobacteriales bacterium | reverse complement strand
GCCATATCGTGGGGCGGCGGTAGGAGAGGGCACCTGCGTCCGATTCCCACTGACGGTGCCTGACACCACCCAACCTTTCTTGGGCTTTTGGGGTATTGGGGGCAAAGGTTTGGCAGGCTTAATCCTTGGGAAGAGGTTAGAATGGGAGGAGCATGTTTTATTGTTGAGCCAAGGATAGGACTTTATACGTGGAACAAGCCCAAGTCTCACTGACAATTCCCAATGGGGTCGACCCCACCCGCCTTTTGGGGGTCAATGATGTTTTGTTGCGCATTCTGGAGGAGTATTTCAATGCTTTGATCACCGTTCGCGGGGAACAGATTGAGATTCGCGGTGATGCACTGGAAATCCAGATCCTAACCACCTTATTCACAGATATGATTCGTCTTCTGGAAGAAGGCAAGTCGGTCAGTCCGGAGGAACTGCGACAGTCCATTGATTTGATTCGCCATGGAGAGATGACACCCTCCATCCTGCGCGAGGACATCCTGCTGACCTATCGGGGACGGGCGATTCGACCTAAGACCAGTGGTCAGAAGCGCTATGTCGACGCCATCAAGGCCAATACCGTGACCTTTGCCATCGGCCCAGCCGGGACCGGAAAGACCTACTTGGCAATGGCCATGGCGATTGCCGCCTTGAAGCGCAAGGACACAGGACGGGTCATCCTGACGCGACCGGTCGTCGAGGCCGGGGAGAGCCTTGGTTATCTCCCCGGTACCTTAAATGACAAGATCGATCCTTACATCCGTCCCCTTTATGATGCCCTTTTCGACATGACCGACATGGAGAAGGGCTATCAGTACATCGAACAGGGCACCATCGAGATCGCGCCGCTGGCTTTTATGCGTGGACGCACATTAAATGATAGTTTTATCATCCTTGATGAGGCGCAAAACACCACTCCGGATCAGATGAAGATGTTCCTGACGCGTCTCGGGTTCGGATCGAAGATGGTTATCACCGGGGACGTCACCCAGCTTGACCTGCCCAAACGGGTTTCTGGGCTGAAGAGCGTGCGGCGGATCCTGGAGGGCATCGATGACATTGCCTTCATCGACCTGACTGGTAAGGATGTAGTGCGCCATTCCTTGGTGCAGCGTATCGTGGCCGCCTACGATCAGAATGATGCCCAGTTGGAAGCCCAGTATGGCGCCAAATCTGGTACTGGTACTGGCTCTGGAGCCCAGACAAACCAGCCGAAGCAGGGTTAACCGAATTCTACAAAGGGATGCAAAGATGCAGATAATCCTGAACAACGAAAGCGAATACGAGCTGAGTCCAAGCCTTTTGGATACCATCCGTGACCTCAGCCAGTACTGCCTTGATGACTTGGGGCTCGATGAGTCCGTTGAGGTCTCAATCAGCTTCATTGATCCCGCCGAGATACAGGAGCTGAACCGTGATTTCCGGGGCAAGGACGCTCCCACTGACGTGCTCTCCTTCCTCTGCGACGAGCCGGACACGGACATGGGGGAGACATCGGATAAGCCAGCGGTGGGTTCGCCAGATGACTGCTCGGAGGAGCAGGCAGGAAGTCCGATCCCCCTTCTGCTTGGGGATATTGTCATCTGTCCGCAGGAGGCCAGCAAGAAGGCCTTGGAACAAGGCCTGGGATTCGAGGAGACTTTATACATTTTGTCCACACATGGGATCCTTCATCTTTATGGTTATGACCATGAGGATGCAGATGACGCAGCCGTGATGGAAGGTGAGGAAGACCGTCTGTTGACCAGATGGGCGGACTCGCGCAAGATAGAGTTGTCTTGGCTGGACGAAGATTATTCGTAAGAAGGTTCATAAGTCATGGAAGAGGATAAACAGAGCTTAGAGCTTGGGGGAACGGCAGAGACTGAGATACTCGAGGCTGAGCCAGCGAAAGCTGGTGCGTTCGAGTCGGAGTCGTTTGAGAGGTCACCGAAAATGATTCCCGAATCTGAACCTGAAACCGAGCGCGAAGAGTCAGATAGGTGGATCTTCAAACCGGTTAGCAATCTGGCCCAAGCCTTCCGCTATGCCTTCCAAGGTATCGCTTATGCATTCCGAACGCAACGGAACATGCGCATCCACCTTTTAACCACCGTCGTGGTTTTGATAGTGGCGTTTTTGCTGCACTTGCAGGCCTTGGAGTGGGTGGCCCTGCTCTTTGCCATCGCTCTTGTGATTGGTAGTGAATTGGTGAATACAGCTATCGAGGCAACAGTTGATCTGGCCTCACCGGAAAGGCAGCCTTTGGCCAAGATTGCCAAAGACTCAGCCGCAGCGGCAGTTCTGATATTTGCTTTATTTGCTGCTGTGATCGGTCTGATCGTCTTTATTTGTGCGGGGTTGCGCCTATTAGGAGGCTCCTGATAATATGGAAAAAATCACAGACACATCACCACTTAACACACTTTCCGCAGCCCCAGGCTTCAGGAGCGGCTTCGTAACCTTCATCGGCCGCCCAAACGCCGGCAAATCGACGCTGCTGAACGCCCTTACCGGAACCAAGCTGGCCATCACCTCCGACACGCCCCAAACTACACGCCATCGTTTCCGGGCAATCCTTGACGGCGAGGACTACCAGCTGATCCTCGTGGACACCCCGGGAATTCACAAACCCCACGACAGCCTTGGCGAGGAGCTGAACTACTCCGCTCTCCAAGCCCTCCAGTCCGTGGATGCCGTGGCCTTTCTGCTCGATGCCACGAGGGAGTTCGGAAAGGGTGACCTCTGGATACTCGAGCAGCTCAAGGGCCTGAGATGTCCGTTGATCCTTGTGGTTTCGAAAACCGACAAGGCTACGCCGGAGCAGGTCGAGGCTCAGATTGAGGCGGCTACTGCGATCCGGAACTTCGACGTGATCTGCGCACTCAGCGCAGTTAGCGGGGAAGGCCTCGAGCGCTTCAAAAACAAGCTCCTGACACTCCTGCCCGAAGGGCCGCGTTGGTTTCCAGCCGGCATGCGCACCGACCAGGACCTGAGCGTCCTGATTGCTGAGTTCATCCGAGAGAAGGTCCTCTACCTGACCCGCGATGAGGTTCCTCACGCCGTCGGCGTGGAGGTCGAGGAGATCAGCTATGACAAGAAGAAGGATATTCACCTGATCAATGCCATGATTTTCGTGGAACGCGACTCGCAGAAGGGCATCCTGATCGGCAAGGGTGGGGAGAAGATCAAGGAGATCGGCACCTCGGCCCGCAATGATCTGGCCCAACTCCTGGCCTCGCGCGTCTATCTGGACCTGCGTGTCAAGGTGCGCAAAAACTGGCGGCGTGACATCAACCAGATTCGCCGTTTTGGCTACGGTCAGGGCAATTGATGCCAACCGAACAGGCCGAAGTCCTTGTCCTGAAGAAGACCAAACTGGGCGAGACGGACCTGATCGTCACCTGCTTCGCCGATTCCGGAACCCAGGTCCGCGCGGTCGTCAAGGGTGGGCGCAAGCCGGGCGCCAAGTTGGGAGCCCATTTGGAGTTGTTTTCCCACTCCCGCGTCCTGCTCTACAAGGGCTCGCGCTTGGATACGGTGACAGAGGCGGAGGTCGTCGAGGCCCATCGCGACTGCCTGCAGGATCCCGAACACACCGCCGCTGCATCGGTATTGGCCGAGCTCTTGGAATTCCTCTCCCGCGATGCAGACGCCGACCCGCGCCTCTTTCATCTGACTGATGCTGCCTTCCACGCTTTGGGCCAAACCGAGATCCCAGGACTTAAGTTGCTGTTGGCAGCAAGCTTGTTGAAGCAAGCCTCACAGTCCGGGTTTATGCCTTCCTTGAGGACCTGCGTGGGTTGTGGCAGCGATGTTGCAGATGGGAGCGACGATGGCAATGGAAACATCCAGGCAATGGGGTTTGACTTTGAGCAGGGTGGGGTTCTTTGCCATGAATGCATGAGGTATGGTGAGGAGGCTCATGATGATCAAGGGTACGAATCTCCCGTTAGGGCACCACGCAGCGCAAGCGCTGTGCGCAATAACGGAAGGCATACCGGCTCGTCACGTGGTGCTCACAGGTGGGGCTCTCAGCCCATCCCCGTGATCCCCATCGTTTCCGTTACCCTTGACTGGTTGGAGACTATGATCCGTTCCAAGTATGTTGATCTCCTTCCCTTTGCTAACTCTGACTATCAGGCGATCGCTGAGCCCTGTTTGAACATCAGCCGCGAGTGGGTGGCGACTCATATAACACGCCGTCTACGTTCCCTCGACTTTTTTTGTTCAATAAGCTAAACTCTGAAGGTTACATTTAAGGGACGCATATACACTAAGAATGTATATGCATATGTCCGCATACTTGGTGCGTTGGCCCCACCGCCGCGCCACTCAGTTTGCGGATCAGAGACAGAAAGGTGGATTCATGCCGCTCACAAAGGAAAGAACAGCGGAAATCATCGCAGAATTTGGTAAGGACACCAAGGACTCCGGTTCCGCAGAAGTACAGGTTGCTATTCTCAGCGAGAGGATCAGAGGCCTGACCGAGCATCTGAAAATGCATAAAAAAGATCATCACACCCGACGCGGACTGCTGATGCTGGTCGGTAAACGCCGCAGGCTCCTGACCTACATCAAGAGTCGCGATGTCAGTAAATACCGCGAGTTGATCGCAAAGCTGGGCATTCGTGACAATGTTTAAACAAATCGAGCGGGGAGCGTCGCAGTTTTGCGAGCTCCCCGTCGGTTTTTTTGCAGACGCTCATCGTGCTGCTACGCAAGGTGCAACCATACGGGGTAAATATACGACTACTAGTTACACAACTGCTAAAAATCAACAGAAAAGAGAATATTAAATGACCAAAATCACAGAGACATTCACCCTCTACGGCAAGGAATACAGCCTCAGTACGGGTGAGTTGGCTCGACAGGCTACTGGCTCTGTTGTCGTCAGTCAGGGCGATACGATAATGTTGGTTACATCAGTGGTCTCAGATGAGCGCAAGGATTACGATTTCTTCCCGCTGACAGTGGATTTCATCGAGAAGATGTATTCGGTCGGTAGGATCCCCGGCGGCTATCTGAAGCGGGAGACCCGCCCTTCCGACAAGGCCACCCTTTCGGCTCGGATGATCGATCGGCCGATTCGCACCGGTTTTGCCGACGGCTTCCGCAATGAGGTGCACATTGTTGCCACGACCCTGCAGGTCGATCAGGTCAACCCCCCTGATGTGGTCTCCATCATGGGAGCTTCAGCAGCTCTGATGGTCGGCGGCGTGCCCTTTGACGGGCCGGCTGCGGGCGTGCGCATTGGTCGGAATATCGAGACCGGCGAGTTCATCGTCAACCCAACATTTGAGGAGGAGGAAGGCTCTGACTTGGAGCTGACCATCGCAGGCACGGCGGACTACATTTCGATGGTTGAGGCCGGTGGCAAAGAGGTCTCCGAGGAAGACATGCTGGCTGCCATGGAGTTTGGCCAGAAGGTCATCGGGGAATTCTGCGAGGCACAACTGCGCTTCGTCCAGCAACTCACTCCGGAAATGAAGGAATACATGGTCGACGAATCCGTTCCCGGACTGGAAGAGCGGAT
>JAIRUT010000093.1 GCA_031254255.1 Coriobacteriales bacterium | reverse complement strand
CTGACTGCCATGGGGATGCGGGCCGGTCTGGGTTTTGATCAGGCCTTCGAGCTCTATGCAATGCGCTTTCGCGGAAAACTGGCGCAGCTTTGTCAAGCTGAGCTGCAGGTTTGGAAGAGGGGACTGGTGTCCCGTGATGATGGGCTGGAAAGCCTTGCCAAACAGGTTTCGACCCAATCGTTTACCCGATTTGTCAGGATTGCCCGGCGTGGCCTGCGTTATGGGTCGTCAATCAGCCATCTGCTTGTCGAGTTGGCTGCTGACACACGCCGTGAATATCGTTCCGAGCGCGAGGAGGAGGTTGCCAAGGCTCCAGTGAAGATGCTGATACCCACAGGCGTTTTGATCCTGCCGGCAATGCTTCTGCTGGTGCTTGGCCCAATACTGCTTGATTTGATGGAAAGGTTATAGGTGCAAGGAAAAATGAAACTGTCAAAGAAAATTGAGAATGCTGCCCTGCTGGTCATGGTGAAGCTGCACGTCAGAATATCCGAGCTATGCCGTACTCTGACAGATCAGCGTGGCCAAGGTACCACCGAATATGCCATTTTGGTCGGAGTTCTCGTGGTCATCGCAATTATCGCGGTTGTGGCTTTCCGCGGAAAATTGGAGGAATTGTGGACATCCATAACAAGCGGCATAAATTCACTCTAATCGGAGGTGTTGTGATCATGTTGGTCTTATCAGCCGCTTTAGCCGCCTTGCTCGGGCATTGCGCACGCAGCGACTCGCAAGAGGTAGCCGGTGTTGGAGCTGATCAGGGCTTGATATCAGGTGCCAGCGATTCCAGTGGTGGTGTAACTGGGGCACCTGATGATGGGCATAAAGGCAGCTCAAATGACAGTGAATCAGGGGATTTTGCAAAATCCGATGCTGGCAACATTATGAGCTCAAGCGACAAGGGATCCGTGCCACCCATATCACTTTCGGGGTTGCAGAGCATGACGATTGGAGCGCCAGACTTTACCGCCAACAACTATGTCCGGACTTGGAAGATTGAGTCGGACAGCAGCTGCATCCAGGCAGGTGAGATTTTGCTGCGGGCCTTGCAGGCCCAAGACTACGAGCTCAATCGCAGTGGATACATAGATCTCGGCTCGCAATGCTGGTCTTGTACGGCAACAGCACCGAGCGGTGAAGTCTTGTTGATCAGCCTGATGCCGTCTCAACTGGGGCTTTCCATATCGGAGAGCAACCCGCTGGTCATCAGGATTGTTGAGCTTCAGGTCCCGGGTGTTGAAGTCCAGCCAAAGGCGGCCATGTAAATGGTGAATGCAACAACAACCGCATTGATCTGCATTTTTTTGCATAGGTTGGGCTGAGAGCCATGTTTGCGAATAGACTCAAAGATGCATGGTCTGACTGCCGGGGGCAGGTGAGTGTGGAATACCTGATTGTCGGGCTGATCCTGATAGCGGTGATCATTGGACTGGGAGCACTGTTGGGGCGGATCGAAGAGGGCCTGATCATCCGCCATGCCATCGAGAGCGCATCGCATGCCTTCGGATCCAATACAGCAGGCAGCATCGGCGACGTGTTGATCTATTGACAGAAGACGAGAGGAGGTATAAAAGGATGCTTCAAAGACACGGAAAAAGAATAGGCTTGGTAGTCAGCCGATCAGACAGGCAGCGCACTTTGTCGCCAATGGATTCTGAGCACCCTGTGGCTGGAGGATTTTTTGGTGCCCAGCAGCCAGTTGGGCCTCCGGCCCTGTCTGTACTCAGGGACTCACACGGTCAGGCGACCGTCGAGGCGGCGGTTTTGATCCCCTTGCTCTTCTTACTGATACTGATTCTCCTGCAACCAGCGATCCTGCTCTACAACCAGATCGTCATGGAGAATGCGGCTGCCGAGTCCTGCCGGCTTTTGTCAACGCGCAGCGCCTATGGCACCTACTCCGCAGAGAAGTACGAAGCCTACACCAAGCGCCGCCTGGCATCCATTCCGCCAATTGATATTTTTCATGCCCATCCAAACGGAAGCTCTTGGAAAATCATACTCGCAGGGGGCGAGGAAAGCTCGGAGGTCAGTGTCCGGGTGGTCAATTATGTCAAGCCGCTGCCGTTGATCGGCTGGGGTATGGAGTTTTTGGGCATGACTGACAGCCAAGGTTATTTCGTACAGGAAGTTGAGGCTAATATGCCAACTCAACCGAGCTGGGTCTGGCTGGGAGGAGGAGGGCCGTCACAATGGGTCGGACAATGGGAATGAAGGTTCTGAGGTGTTTGGGCTTCCTGAAGGCCGTCAGGCTTGCAGTGTCGAAGTGTTCAGATTCTGATGAATCCGGAAAAGCGGGAGAATTCGGAAAACCGGATAATCGCCAGGCCGCCAAGCGCAGTTGGCCATGGATTGATGCTGATGGCGGTTTTACCAGCGTGGGCGTTGTAGTGGCCCTGACTCTGGCGGTTACCCTGATCTTCACCTCGTCGCAGATCTACTGGGTAAATGCCCGTTCCGGGGACATCCAGTTTGCAGCCGATGCTGGAGCCTTGGCAGCCGAGAATGTTGTTGCCGAATACTATGTGATCGCTCGCACGGCGGATGCCATTGTCCTGTCGCTCAGCCTCTTTGGCATTGCTGTGGAGGGGGTGGGAATCATCGTCAGTTGCATTCCATATTGCCAAGGGG
>JAIRUT010000079.1 GCA_031254255.1 Coriobacteriales bacterium | reverse complement strand
CCATGAGATGCATAATTATGCGCTATGGCTTTTCAGTCTGGATACAATACGGATCGTTTACAGTTAAATTTGGAGGTTCAGAATGGGAAAGATTACATCGTTTATCATTGGTGGTGTCGCAGGTGCGGCTCTTGGTCTCCTCTTTGCACCACGATCGGGTTCTGAAACTCGTGCCATTGTCGCTGAAAAGGTTGATGAATGTTGGGGCAAGAGCCAAGATTTTTACAATCAAAGTGTTACGCGCATTCAAGCCGGCGTCTCCAAGATTCAGCCAGAGATTGCTCGTCGTGGCGACGAGTTGAGAGAGAAAATAGATAATGCCAGAACCATCATCGCTGACCAGGTGGCAAGAAATGCCCAGTCAGCGCGCAATGCCATAAACGATAGAGTGCCTGTGGCTGCCGAGAAGGTGACGCAGGCGGTTGACAGCGCACGCAACCAAATTGACAGCGCAGCTTCAGCCCTGAGAGGTAGGGCGACCAATCTCTCAGAGGGTGCTGTTCCAGCCGTTGCTGCTGTAGCACCATCCGCCCAGGCTATCAATTCAGCGGACACTGAAGCTGATGTTGCGGATCCGGCAGATACGCTAAATAATTAATATACATAATTTGTGGCCTATTGTTCTTGGATTTGATGCCAAGGGCAATCTGCGGGTAGTTGATTTTGCATAATGGTTTTTATTGGGATGGTTACAGGGTTTTCTCTGTCGAATGTTTATCTGATGGGCTCTGACGGACAAACACCGTCAGCAGAAAAGAAGGAATCAAAGAGGGAATAACTGATGCGCAGCACTCAGGAATTCAAAAGGGTCCGCGTATTGGGCGGGAAACGTTTAAGGCGCAGAATCGGCAGGGTTCTGCGCGCCGTTTTTTTCCCGGGCAGTTACAAGCTGGCGGGTTATCTGGTAAAACGCCGTGAGATCTTGTTTATGTTCAAGCGCAAGGATCGCTTCTTTGCAGCTGACAGCTTTCAGGTTGTCGATGGGCGAGTGGTTGTGGACTATACCCGTGACAGCTGGGACAGCTCAGCTTGCAAGCGTATCGGTTTGAATTGGGATAAGGCGCTGATACTGGAGAATATGTCAGTCTTCAGTGCCGACGGCACAAGGATTGGCTGGGTCAGCGCGGTTGAATACGACGAGAAGAATTGTGAGAGTCAAAACCTCATGCTCTCCACCGGAACTGGGAGCAAGGCCCTGGTCGGGTTGACGCGCGTGCCGATGACTTCGGTGGCCTCCATTGAGGGTGCCAGCATTATCCTTTCCAGAGGTTTTGTTCTGCCTGAGGCCGAAGGTGGATTGGCGGCAAAAGCTGGCACCCAGGCTGCCATCATCGGCAATGTCGTGAGTGAGAAGGCCCAGGCTGTGGGGGCAAGCGTGTCCAAGGTTACGGGCGGCATGAGCGACAAAGCCGGCAAGACCGTTAAATATGTTGCTCGCCGTACCGGCCAGCAGATAAATGACAGCAGGGGTATGTTCAAATCCTTTAAGGACGAATACCAAAAGGCTGCTGGCCCCAAAAAGGTTTCTGCTGCAAGTAAGGCCAGTGGATTGAACAGTGCTGGCGGGTCTGGAAAGTCTAGTGGGTCGAGCCAAGCTAGTGGGTCGGGCAAGTCTGCTGCTTCAGGCAAGAGCCAAAAGCAGGGCATGTTCAGCGCCTTTAAGGACGAATACCAAAAGGCTGCCGGTTCGAAGCCAAAGAAGAAATCCTAAGCCCATATTGGAGCCAATTGAATACTTATGTAATAGAATAGTGCCTAAGTATTGAGTGCTACGTAATAACAACTTTCTTGTTGCCACTAAAGCGGCTTTCCCAAACGACTGGAGTAACTGTGCTGGATATTCGTTTCATGCGTGACCATATCGAGGCAATTGACGATGCGATGATCTCCCGAGCTTACCCTTGGGACCGCCAGGCTTTTCTGGATCTGGACCTGAAGCGACGTGAGCTGATCGGTCGCCTGGAAACCATGCAGGCTGAGCGCAACGCCATCTCCAAGCGAATTGGTGAGCTGATGCGCAAGGCCAAGGAGGAACCTCAAGCTCAGGCTCAGGCCGAAGAGGCCAAGGAGGCAGTTCGGCAGATCAATGCCCAGATCACGACCACGGAAACTGATTTGCAGGAGACCGAATCTGCTCTGGAGATTCTGGTCATAGGTCTGCCGAACATCCCTGATGCGACCGCGCCCTATGGTGCTGATGAAAGCGACAATGTCGAGATCCGTACTTGGGGCAGTCCGCGTGAATTTGATTTTAGCCCCCACGCTCATTGGGACCTCGGCCCGGCACTCGGGATCATCGACTTTGAGCGCGCAGTAAAACTTTCCCATTCCCGCTTCTCCCTGCTCAGCGGCTTGGGAGCGCTCATGGAGAGGGCACTGATCAGCCTGATGCTGGACCAGCATCTGGCACGCGGCTATTACGAGTGGTGGAGCCCAGTGCTGGCCAATGCGGACTCCATGACCGGCTCAGGCCAACTGCCGAAGTTTGAGGAGGATGCCTTCAAAACAACTGACGGCATGTATTTGATTCCGACCGCTGAGGTGGCGCTGACGAACATCCATCGCGAAGAGATTCTTGAGGCGGCGGATCTGCCTTTGCATTACTGCGCCTATACGCCCTGTTTTCGCAAGGAGGCTGGAAGTGCCGGTCGCGATACCCGTGGATTGATCCGCGTCCATCAGTTTGACAAGGTGGAGATGGTCAAGATCACAACTCCGGAAACCAGCCTCACTGAGCTGGAATCGATGGTTGCAGATGCCGAGAACATTCTGCAGATCCTCGGGTTGCCCTACCGGGTAATCAGCCTCTGTACAGGTGACTTGGGCTTTTCGGCGGCTAAGACATATGACTTGGAGGTCTGGCTGCCTTCCTACAATGACTACAAAGAGATCTCCAGCTGCTCTTGTTGCACGGATTTCCAAGCCCGTCGGGCGTCGATCAGATATCGTGATGCGGAGGCCTTCAAAGGCAACCGTCTGGTACACACATTGAATGGCAGTGGCCTGGCGGTCGGTCGAACCATGGCTGCCATCATGGAAAACTACCAGCGACCGGACGGCACGATTGAAGTGCCCCAAGCCCTGCGTCCATACATGGGCGGCCTGGAAGTGATCTCCTAGGGGGCCGGGGAGCAACAAATGCAGATTACACCACAAGAAGTATCCGAAACCCTGGCGATGGTCGCCCAGCAACACTTGGATATCCGAACGATCACTCTCGGTCTCTCCATCCGCGACTGCGGACATGAGGACATCGATGTCTGTGCGCAACGGATCTATGACCGCCTCTGTAAGGCTGCGGAAAAACTGGTGCCCACAGCAGACCGCTTGGCGCTGGAGTATGGGATCCCGATTGCCAACAAACGCATTTCCGTCACCCCGATCGCCGAGGTCTGTGCAGCCACGTGCTCCGAGGACTTCACGCCCATCGCCGTGGCTTTGGATAGGGCAGCATTTGCGGTCGGCGTGGATTTTGTCGGCGGCTTTTCAGCCTTGGTGCAAAAAGGTATCACCGCCACGGACCGTAAGCTGATGGCCTCCATCCCGCGGGCCCTGACCGAGACTGAGCGGGTTTGCTCGAGTGTCAATGTGGCTTCCACCCGAGCCGGCATCAATATGGATGCCGTATTGGATATGTCTCGAATTATCCGTCAAGCTGCGGAAATGACTGCCGATCGGGACTCTGTAGCCTGCGCCAAGTTGGTGGTATTCGCCAACGCTGTCGAGGACAATCCCTTCATGGCTGGTGCCTTCCACGGTAGTGGGGAGTCCGAGGCTGTAGCCCATGTCGGTGTTTCTGGGCCGGGCGTGATGCGTGCGGTGTTGGCCGCACTGCCTGCGCAAGCAGATCTGACGACGGTTGCCGAGGCCATTAAGGCCACGGCATTCAAGATCACCAGGGCCGGCGAGCTGATAGCCCGTGAGGCTTCAAAGCGCCTGGGTGTCCAAATGGGCATCCTTGACCTGTCTTTAGCTCCGACTCCAGCCGACGGCGACTCGGTCGCCCAGATCCTCGAGGTTATCGGGGTCGGCACTTGCGGCGGTCCGGGAACGACAGCCGCCCTTGCCCTGCTCAACGACGCCGTGAAGAAGGGTGGCGTAATGGCCTCCTCAGCGGTGGGTGGGCTTTCCGGCGCTTTCATTCCGGTCAGCGAAGATACCGGAATGATTGCTGCAGTTGAAAAAGGCGCCCTCAGCTTGGAGAAGTTGGAGGCCATGACCAGCGTTTGTTCGGTCGGCTTGGACATGATCGCCGTGCCCGGGGATACTTCTGTGGAGACGATATTCGGCATAATTGCTGATGAGATGGCCATTGGAGTGATCAACTCCAAAACGACAGCCGTGCGCCTGATCCCGGCAATCGGTCATGCAGTCGGGGATAGTCTGGAGTTCGGTGGACTGCTCGGGTCAGCTCCGGTGATGGCCGTCAACAACTTCGCAGGCAGCGTCCTGGCACACCGCGGTGGCCGCTTCCCAGCACCACTGAACAGTCTAAGGAACTAGGGAAGTACTGACTCACCTCTTCTAAGGCGATAAACCCCCAGGAAGCTTTCAAAAGGCTCCTTGGGGAATAGCCAAAAACGAGCCCCCAGAGTGTTAGATCTGGGGCTTGTTGGTAGTGCGCCGAGTAGCTGGGGGTTGATGAAAATTGAGCGATACAGCTCGGATGCCAATCCCAACCTCCGCTAGACAAACAAGGGGATTTTTCCTGACAATAGATCTTCCAGCGAGTTGTTTCTGTCGCCGATGACCAGTAGGCGGGCCTCCGGGTAGAGTCGTTGGAAAGCTAAGATACCCTGCGTGTTTTTTACGCGGCCACTCTTTACCTCCAAGGCTGTAAGCTTGTCACCTTGGGAAATGACAAAGTCTACCTCTTTGTCTCCTTCGCGCCACCAAAACACTTCAAAACGATCAACTTTGGATTGCGCCAGCAGATATGCCCCGACCGCACTCTCGACAAAATGCCCCCTCATCTCGGGATCATTGAGCAGTTTTTCAGAATTTGGCGAGGCTGCCGAAAGCAATCCGGTGTCAAATACCATCAGGCGGGGTGAGCTTTTGCGGGTATTCAGCCCCTTCCTGTCATATTTCTGCATTCCACAGAGCAGGCCGGCAGAGTTCAGCAGATCAAGGTAATGGGCTATGGTCTCGGCATTGCCTCGATCGTCCAGCTGACCGAGAATCTTTCGGTAGGACAGTTCTTGTGCGGAGAATTGGCAGCCCAGTATGAACAGTTTTCGCAACAGTGCTGGTTTGCGGACATCTTCCATCTGCAGCACATCTCTTGAAAGCGTTGTCTCGATTACTGCATCGATCATGTATGATTTCCAGCGCTCCGGATCACTCTTCAACGCTGCTCCAGCTGGATAACCGCCAAAACTCAAGAAGTCCTGAAATGAGTAGTTGAAGGCCTGCCGCATTTCGGGGTAGCTCCAGTGGGTTGACCGGAGTATTTCAAAGCGCCCGGTTAGGGATTCCGATAGCCCTTTTTGCAGTAATAATGTCGATGATCCGCTCAGTACAACCCGCAGATCAGTCCCAGTCCATGCATCTTCATCCCAGAGAGCCTTCACAGTAGATGGCCATTGACGGATGTTTTGCACCTCATCTAACACAATGAGAGCTGGTGCATTGTTGCTCGACACCAGATCACGGGCCTGCTGCCATTCTGATTCCAGCCACTCGGAAGACTGGGTGGCTATAACATCGGCGCTGGCAAATCGGTACGGGACAGCTGTTTTCCGAAGCGCCTGTTTGATGGCTGTCGTTTTACCTGTCTGTCTCGGGCCAGTGACAATCTGCATGAACCTGCGCGGTTCATGCATTCTGGCCGTAATAGTGGATACAAGTTTGCGCTCGAATTCTTCTGGGATGGATACAGACGACATATGCTGGCCCCTTACTAGGTCACATAAGCATATTGTTCATTGTATATTATATAAATGTTAGATACAGCAAACAAAATGTTTATTGTTCATTTTCAACAGGAGATGGTAAACGCAATTTGCTTTGAAAGACTCAATAGAGATGATTGCGTTGCAGGAGGCTGGTCTCTGGTTCCATGAGTGCTGCAGGCACTTGACCGGGTGTCGCTGCCTGCAATAGACCAGTCTCCGGCTCTCCTGTTGCGAATTGCACTCCAGCAGACTTAGAAGCAGATACCTGCTGAATGGATGCAGCGGAGGATTCGATGTTTATAGGCATAGATGCAGCAGCTGTCCGCTCACCAAATGGATGCTCGCCCAAACCCAATTTCTCCAGATTGAAGGAGCCGCTGTCGGTACCTTGAATTCCGATAATGACCTGCAGTGACCTGGCCTTTCCCTGCCTGGTTATCCCCTGTTCTCGGATCTTGGCGATCTCTTCAGTCGCTGTCTTGCCTGTCAGTTCTCCGATCACATCACGAATCCGAAATCGAAAGAACAACACCAAAGCTCCGACCGCAAACAAGACAGACAAGACAAACGCTACGATGGTGATTATCGTCAAATGCTGCATAATCAATAGACTACTTTCCTGATGTTTCGTTGATGTTGACGTCGAAGTACTCCTGCAGGGAATCACTGATTCCAAGGGCATTTTCCTTCAAGTTTTTGTGTTCGTCTGTCTCGGGTTGAGCATTGGTTAACAGATCTTTAACCTCTTTAAAAAGCTCAAACTGCTGTGCCTTGCTGATTCCGGCATTCTCAAAACTGTATTTGCTTTTATTCAAAATGTTCAGGGTTATCTCAGCTACCCAAAGCTGCATCGTGTTGTTTTGGCTTACTGCCAAACCTTGAACCTCTTCGAGGTCAGAAAAAATCCGTAGATAGTCGCCCTCGATCAGACTGTGTTGCTTTTCCAGATCATAGACGCTGAAAAGATCGTCGCAGATCTTAAAGTAAAGTTGCGCATCGTCATGAAACTCGAAACCCTTTATATCTTTGGCATGGGAAAACCAGTTCCTTGCTTGAGTTGCACGCATCACGTCGCTGGCTGATCCGGAATTGTCATAGGAGTAATAGAAGAGGTAAAGCTGACCGATCTCATAACTCAAGCTGGCAGACTCAAGGCTGTCGGTCAGTATATTCTTGATGTGACTGGTTACAACCTTTTCCAGATTCGCTCCCTCAGCCGCAGTGAAAACTCCGTCGCTTTTGTAGAAGTCAACCAGGTTCCTGTAAGCCGGCAGATAGCTTGGCTTCAGATCAATTGCATCCAGGTACTGCTTCTCGATGGTCGCAGGATCGGTAACGAGATCAGCAGTTTGCATGAAGGCATCGATCCTCTGATTAACAATGACAACATTGCCAATCCAGACGCCGGTTCCGCTCAACAGACAAACAGCTGATAGGGAAGCCGCTGCCAAGAATGCTCCGAGCTTGCGTCTCTGCCTTTTGAAGTGGGTATCATCTATTCGCTCGTAGTTTTGCAGTGCATGAAACAGTTCGGCACAATTCTGATAGCGCATGGCAGGATCGGCCTGAGTACACTTGGCGATGATCGCCTCCAAGCCAGGCGACAAGGATGGATTGATCTGTCTGATCGGAACCATATGGTAGGGTGGATCTGCAGGGCTCAGGCCAGTAATAAGATGATAGAGGGTTGCTCCGAGACAATAGATGTCGGTTCGGGCATCGGTCTGGCCTACGCCACCAAACTGTTCGGGTGCCGCATAGCCACGGGTGCCGAGAACCGTGGTGTCACCAGCAATCTCAGTCGGGTCAAAGTCACGATATTCCCGCGCTGTGCCAAAATCAACTATCCGCAAGGTACCGTCCGATCTTAGCATTATGTTGGCCGGCTTCATGTCCCGGTAGATGATGGGCGGTGTCAGTGTGTGCAGGTAGTACAGGGCATCACAAAGTTCAAGGCCCCACTCGACCACATCCCCCTGTGACTGCGCTCCGAACTCCCTGAGAATCGCCGACAGCGACTGGCCTTCGATAAAGTCCATGACCACAAGGATCGATCCCCCGTGGTTTACGATGTCGACAATCCGGGGAAGCATGGGGTGGTCAATGCGCTTCATCGTGTTGGCTTCAGTGACGAAGCTCCTGGCCGTCACCTCATCCTTTTTCTTATCTCCAGTCTGCTTGATTTCCTTAACTGCCCACTGCTTGTTCAGACGTTTGTCGCGGGCCAGGTAGACGCGCGACATTCCGCCCTCACCCAAAAAGGTGAGAACTTCATACTTATCATCGATTACTGTGCCAATATTCAGCATTGTATATTTGTTATCTCATATTCTTATAATCCGAGGTCAAATCATAACGTGATCCATATAAATATTCATATTGATTGCTAAGTATCCTCTTCGACTCGCCATTGCCAGTGAGCGAATAGACATCAATATTGCCGTTTTGGACAGACGCGACCGTTGGACTATCGGGCGAGAACAAAAACACCTCTTTCCCTTCGGCTCCATTGACTTTCACCATATCGCCCCCCGCTATCGAATAGCAAAGCGTCTGCTTGCCAGCACCTTGATCAGTTGCTACAAAATAGCAAGTATTGCCCCCAGTGATCCCATACTCAGAGACATTGCTGGCAATTGGTTTTGCCTTCTTGCTCCCTTGGATGCAGTGGAGCTGGTTGTTGACATCGAGGTAGTAGATTAGCCCTAGATCCCCTGAAGCATCTATGGAAGTGACATCTTCAGCCAGTTCGACTGGATTGCTGCTGAAATCAGTCCACATGCTATAGAGGCTACCTGCATCAGAATTGGCGTCTAGTTTGACATACAGGATCTCCTTGGCAGCATCATCCATCGTGCAATTTTTGACATCTTTGGCAATAACTTTCGTCTTAAGGTCTTCACCAAGAAAGACCAAATCCGCAAGGATCTCAGAATTATCACTGCCAAAACTGTAGGCATAATAAAACTGCCCCTTCAAGCTCTTCTGCCCCTGCCCGTAGGTTGATTGTGGTTGAACTGGCCAACAACCATCATATTTGCCAATCTCAACCCTTTTGTCCGGATTATCTATATTTAAGTAAACCAAGCTGCCACTACTATCTGTGTATATGAGCTCAGTGCCATTATCGTTTATTACTGCATAAGAGAGGTCACCTGCCTCGGCCTCAAACTGCACGGTATCGTTTGATGTGGTGTTTATGCAGTAGAGTTTGCTTTTTCCCTCATCATCCGAGCTGTACTCAAAGCTGTAGACGATCTCACCATCATCAGAAACCGCCATCACAAACGAAAGGCCAGACTTCAGTACCATGGTTTTACCATTTCTGTAGGCCATAAGAAAATTGGTAGACTTCCCAGAGTTCTGACCCATTTTCGTGTAAACAAGTGTGCTTCCATCCTTGGAAAAGCTGTCGGCAACGCAATAGTCACCTTCGTCAACGAGCACTGGAGCTTCTCCATCAGCTGGTACAATATAGAGCTTTTTCTTGCTGGAGTCAGAATAGGCTACCTTGCTGCCGTCAGGTGAAATTACAGCCAAGCTGTAAGCATCCTCCGTTACCTTGACAACACCTTTGGCCGATACCACATAACCACGGTCGTCCTCATCAACTACAAATTCCTTGCTGCCATCCAGGGCAACAGAATATCCAGATGAACACTTGCCTTCTATAGTATCTTTCAGCAGTTCGCCGTTGATAATGAAGGATGTCTCGTTCTTGTCTGCGGAATAGAAGGCTTCAATCGAGGAATAAGGGCGAGTATCGCTGGCTATGCCGTTGGGGCTACTGGGTAAAAAGATCAAAAAAAGGCTGACTGCAGCAATTGCAAGAACGAGAACTAAGCCAACTAATAAAAGCACAATGTTTCGCGTTTTGGAAAAGAACTTGACACTGATCGCTTGATTCGAAGTGGCCCTGGCAGCCGCAGCGGCAACTGCCAGTTCAGCAGCGGAAGGAATGTAGGTTGGAGTGGAGATCTGAGTTGGGGCGGGTGCGACTGGAGTTGGAGTGGCAGTGGCTGGAGCCGAGATCGGAGTCGGAGCAACAGGTGCGACTGGGGTGGTTGTTGGAGCTGTGGCAGCTGTGGCAGATGGAGCGGATGGAGCGGATGTTGCCGGAATTGTAGGCGGAAGAACCACCAGCTTAGATCCGCATTTCCTACAGAACTTGGCTCCATCTGGATTCCCAAATCCACAATTTGTACAAAACATGAACTCCTCCTCAAATCAATTCCATGCAATCCAACAACGACATTCGGCCAACCCGGCACCAGTTTTAATACCCCAAAACTATGCAGCGCTTGTACTATATGCAAGGCTGCTCATAAGTCCAGCACATATCAATAATACCTTTACAATAGGTACAAAGTTGTAGAATTACTTAAGATTTTGAATACCATGAAAATGCTTGGCACCACAGCGCATCAGCTGCAGTAACACAACCGTTAGAGATGTAAGGGGGTTGACCATTAGTCATTAAACGGTGCCACAGATAAAATCACCTGTTGTTCATTTTCCGCCATTTCAGAGTATTCATTTCCAATAGTTTTCCAGTATTCAATCGTTTTACCGAACCACAAACGACGGAAATCCTGCCCTTCAATTCTATTGTTAAGTTCGAAAACTCCGCTCATTCTTTTTATGGAGCTTGAAATCGCTAGATATGAAATTTCCTCAAGATTCTTTGTTGTTTTTTGTATATTGCACTCACCACGCTCAGAAATCCCATAGTAATACTTCTGTCCATCAGAATAGCAAAATCTTCCATCGTTTCCACTAGGTACACCTTTACCCCAAAAAATACTGAGATTCTGATAAACACCATCTTCTATGGTTTTTTGCTTTACTCGACTGTAAAGATCCTCGACATGTTTTTTTAAATTTGCAGTAGACAGCACACACATACAACCTCCGTTAGTTTTTTATTGGCCTTATGTAGCCGAGTTCTTTTAGCTCTTCAATCGACATTGACAACTTGTATTGCGTTCCCCCGCCCGGTTGATCAAACCAAGATGCTGTTTCGCCAGAATAGACATCCATGGGTTTAACAACTTCATAAGTATTGTAGAGGTTATCCTCTGACCCAGGAGGAAGTGACCTTTGTTCGTATGGTGTGCCTTGTGGAGCAGCAAATGAGCCACTTTCATCACCGTATCGGTCTATCTTGGTTCCTGGTTGCAGGGTGGTTTTTGTGGATGTGCCAGCAAAGCCATCATTGGGTGGGTACCAAGTCGAACCATCAGGTCTTTTCCAGTTTGCTGCCTTTGCAACATCATAGATTCCTGCATCGGGCGCTTTGAATTTGGCGCCATCGGCAATGTCGTCGATCTTTCCAACTTCCCCAAGCTCCCCAGCCTTGCTGACCTCACCGAGCTTGTTTATTCCCTTGGCACCGAAGATAATTGATGCAATATCTGGAACCATCTTGCCAACTGTAAATCGGATAATTTGAAACACATTGTAGCGATGAAATACGTATAGACCACGGTGAATTCACCAG